>JAPLDV010000541.1 GCA_026391235.1 Bacteroidia bacterium
TTATTTCGGGATTGGATCAAGAAATCTGGTTTTACGGGATCCTGCGGATGTTTTACGTTCAGATCCTGAGATTGATTTTTTAGGTTGAGGGTATCCTGGGCCACAAGGAGGTTGCAGGTGAATGAGAAAAGCATGAATGCAATACTTGTTCTTTGCAAAAAGATCCGCAACTTAATGTATGAGTGGAAGGACTTAGAATTCATAATTTCAAGTATTTACCGAATGTGTTCTTTACCTGTGCCTCGTTTTTTCCCTGGAAAATCACCAGACAATGCTACCATATAATCTATTCCCTGTTTCATGACCACAGGTTGTCAAATATAAGTTTATTTTCATTTTTCAGGTGACCCTATAAAACTTTCACCCCCTCCCACTACTCCTAGGCTCCTTCTATTTGTTAACGATCTTGTAATTGGAATACTGAACTATCACAGTAGCCTTCCTGGGTAGCGAATCAGGCTTCTGGATGCCCTTGGACATCATTTCATTCATCGCCTTGGAGGGGAAAGTCATATTGTTGATCTCAAAGCTGACAGTCAAAAGGTCGGGCAAAGGATAGAATGTGGTATTGTACACAAAATCAATAAGATATGATCCAGACTTCCTGGTATACGTTTTCATCCGCATAATACGGCTCAGCTCTGGATCGATCCAAAGCTGGGCAAGGATAACATCCGAATCTTCAGCTTCCGGAATTACTTTGATGATCCTGGTTTTCAGGTTATTCACCAACTCTTCACCAACATCGATGGCCGTATATTTGGCTTTGAGCAGCTGAAGATAGTCCATCTGTAATCCCTTCCTGGGAAGAAGAGCCAATCCCTGGACATCGAAAGTGAATTTATCGGGACTTTCAAACCTGACCTTCATCTTCCGGTCCTTGATGTTGATAAAATCCACATCTACCTTAACCAGTGCATCTGCCTCAAAACGGAGTATTTTATCCATGTTCTGTCCAACGGACTTTAACAGGGATTCTGCATCCTGAGCCGGAAGGGACCTGCCGATCAGTAAGCAGATCAAGCCGATAGGAATTATTTTTAAAGATGTCATTCGTAAATACTTATCCGTATTTGTCAGATTTGTTTCAGGTTAACTCAGAATATCTTTCTTCCGAAAATACCAGATGGTTGCACTTAAAAACCCTGCAACATATATTGCTTGTATCAGTATGGCATGACCCAGGGTTGATAAGCCTGAATCGGTTTGAAAGAACAGTTGCCAGGAAGGAAGATAGGAGGTGAAAATGTAATGATTGACGGGTCCGAGCAGCGAAGCCCCAACTGTGCTGACAATAGTGATGCCGATTATCAGGGCAACGGTTCCGATGATCGGTCCGATTGAATTGTCGGCGAATGCGGAAAGCAGAAATGACAATGCTGCTACAGTGGTCATGCTTAAAATCCCGTAACCATAGGCACCGGCGAATCTCCATAGAACATCATCTGCCGAGAAAACATTCACCTTGTTGGTCACCACCAGCAAATCGCCCGGCCCGAAAAGAATCAGTCCGATGCCTATGCTGAGGATGGCCATAACAGCCACCAGCATGACAGCATAAATCCAGCCGGCAATGAATTTGGCAAGTACCAGTTGAACGCGGCTGACCGGCCGGGTAAGGATCAGCCGGAAGGTGCCGGAATTGGCTTCTCCGGCCAGCAAATCACCGGTTACCAGTGCAACTAAAATTGGTACATGAATCCACAGCGTGTTCAGAATGATATAAGAAACCAGGTAAAGGTTGATTATGTTACCTTCAAAGATGAAACGATCTTTGATGTTCTGCATAATAAAGCCCATCATCATATCACCTTCCAGCAATACTCCGAATTCTACGGCAAGAACAATGATAATGATGGCGCCAAACCCGATATAGGTTCTGGGTTTACTGAAGATTTTATACAGTTCAATGCTAATTAATTTTCTCATCTTCTGTGATTTGTAAGAAAAAATCTTCCAGTGAACGTGCCGGTTCAACCCCAAAGATTTGCATTTTTTGTTCTACCAGGAAAGCATTGAGTTCCGGTATTTCATCCTTATTGATCTTAAAATAGATTCGCTCCTGATTACTTTTGATGATTCTTTCAGCCCAGGCGGTTTCGTTCAGCAGTGCGAGGCCGGCAGCCGTATCCCCGAGTACAAATGCTACCTGACGCTCCTGGCTGTTAACCAGCTCCTGCACATTGCCTTCAACGAGAGCCTTTCCTTTGTCGATTATGATCATCCGGTTAGCGATCTGTTCAATCTCAAATAGTATATGGCTGGATAACAGGATGGTGATTTTTTTATCCTGGTTAAGCGATTTTAAAAGATCACGAATTTCCTTTTGCCCCTGAGGATCCAGACCGTTTGTGGGTTCATCGAGTATGATCAGATCAGGATTATGGAGCAGCGACTGGGCAATACCGAGCCTTTGTCTCATGCCCAGTGAATAAGTTCTTACGGTGCTGTCGGCCCGGGGCAGGAGCCCTACCAGTTCAAGAACTTCGTCCACCCTGTGCTTCAGGTTTGAAATATTAGAAAGTTTACCAAGTATTTCGAGATTTTTCCTTGCCGAAAGGTAATTGTAGAAATCAGGTTTTTCAATCAATGCGCCGAGGCGGCTGAGAGTTTTATAACGATCAACGGACAGGTCCTGGCCAAATAGCAGTATCCTCCCTGATGTTGGCCGGATGAGGGAAAGCATCATCCGGATGGTCGTGCTTTTCCCTGAACCATTGGGCCCCAGGAAACCGTAAATATCACCCGGCAGCACCTTCATCGACAGGTCATCCACCGCCCGGATCTGGCCATAGTGCTTGCTGAGGTTATGGATTTCGATGTAGGGAGCCATGGTCAGTTATCAGTTATCGGTTATCAGTTATCAGGTATCAGTTATCGGGTATCGGGTATCGGGTATCGGGCTTTAAGTTTCGCTGGTGCCAGGTTTGAAATTTGATTTATTGGGGTTTGGAGTTTATTTGTTATTTGTTGATTGACATTTGTTATTTGCTGTCACGCATCACGATTCTTTAGTCACGAACTCATACGACCCCGATCCCACCTGGAAGACGGCAAAACCTTTGTCCATTTTCAGGAACTTAATATCAGATGAAGATGTTACCGGTTTGCCGCTTTCGGTTACCTGCTTATAGTCATTGGTTTTAATATAGATATCGGCACTGGTATTGGCGGGAATGGTGACTTTCATGGTCATTTTGCTGTTTTCCGTGTTCCATTCAGATTTAACCGGACCGTACATCGATACATGCTCTGCGCGGGCCCAGGATAATCCGCCTCCGGGAACCGGCCGGATGATTATTTTCTTATAGGCGGGAACAACAGGATCTTCCTGTAATCCGGCTACCTGAGAGTATAACCAGCTGCCTATTGCTCCATAGGCATAATGGTTGAATGAGTTCATTCCGGCATCCTGGAAGCTGCCATCGGGTTTGATCCCATCCCAGCGCTCCCAGATGGTGGTTGCACCTTTGGTAATTGGATAGAGATATCCCGGGTAATCTTTACGCATCAACAGCATATATGCCAGGTCGTCATATCCGAATTCGGATAATACGGGATTCACCATTGACGAGCCGATAAAACCGGCGGTGATATGTCCGAACGACTTGACATCCTTAGCCAGCCGGGCGGCTACACTGTCGCGTTGGGATTCCGGGACCAAACCGAAGCTGAGTGCGACTACATAGGCGGTTTGAGTATTTGAAGACAATCGGCCGTTCGGGGTTACAAACTCTTTCTGGAAAGCACCGCGAATGCTATTGTACAGTTCCTGATAGGCTGCGGCGTCATCCTGTTTTTTCAGGATTCCGGCTATTCGGCTAACCAGTTTGGTTGACCAGGCAAAGTAAGCAGTTGCGATGAGGTCCTTGTCGGTGGTAGCACCCGGGTAATCTGAGCGGTTGGATGCAAAAGCCAGCCAGTCGCCGAAATGCTCGCCGTTGTTCCACAAAAAGCTGCTGCCCGATCGGGTTTTCATATAGTTGATCCAGGCTTTCATCGATTCGTACTGACGCTCGAGAATCCTTTTATCTCCATACTGCCGGTAGACTGTCCACGGCACGATCACGGTAGCATCGGCCCATCCGGCGGATCCGCCATCTTTCAGGATGTCGGGTATAACATGGGGGCCGCGGCCATCGGGCAATTGGTCGAAAGCCATATCCTTCAGCCATTTGGTATAAAAGGTAGCGGCATCCCGGTTGAAACAGGCAGTCGGGGAAAAAACCTGTGCGTCGCCGGTCCAGCCCAGGCGCTCATCACGCTGGGGACAATCTGTAGGGACATCCACGAAATTGCCCATCAATCCCCATTGAATATTATGCTGGAGCTGGTTGATCATCGGATCTGAACAGGCAAATTCTCCGGCAGGTTTCATATCCGAATGAATAACGATACCGGTAATATCTTCTTTACCAGGCATTTTTATGAATCCGGAGACTTTAACAAACCTGAATCCCTGAAAGGTGAAATGGGGTTCGTACACCTCCACGCCATTGCCTTTCAGAACATATTCGATAGTTTGTTTTGCTGCACGGAGGTTGGTGTAGTACATGTTTCCTTCCTTGTCGAGCACTTCGGCATGCCGGAGTGTCACTTTGCAACCGGCTTGTCCGCTGACTTTAAATTTAACCCAGCCAACCATGTTCTGTCCCATATCCACCAAGGTATCGCCATTGGGTGCAGTAAATATTTTGACCGGCGTGAGTTCAGCCATTCTTCTTACGGGCGGTCCGCTCTGTGCAGCGAGATTTTCTTTGCCAAATTCCTTTTCCACTACCGGGGTCCATGCTTTATCAACAAACAATGGTGAGCTCCAGCCCGGAATTTCCAATCGGGCATCGTACTTCTCGCCGTGATATATTTCAGATATAAGGATCGGACTTTTGTTGAATTTCCAGGTTTTATCGGTAACGACCAGGGCTTTTGATCCATCAGCATAAACCACCTCAAGCTGTGCCAGCACTCCTAATTGGTTTCCATAAAGATTACGTTCTTTGCTCCATCCAAGATCACCCCGGTACCAGCCGTTTCCAAGAATAACACCGATTGCATTATCACCCTTTTTAAGCAGTTTGGTCAGATCGTAGGTCTGAAATTGCAGATGCTTGTTGTAGCTGGTCCACCCCGGAGTAAAGAGCCAGTCGTTCGGGATTTCGCCGTTCACTTCAAGGTGATAAAGCCCATGTGCAGTGATATATAACCGGGCCGATTTAACTTCCTTATTAAGTTTGAATGTTTTTCGGATCAATGGGCAGGGTTCTTCTGCCTTGGCATCGGCGATGGTCTGGGGTTCAATCCAGGATGCTTTCCAGTCGGTTGGTTTCACGAGTCCCATCTCCCAGAAAGATGCTGGAGCCCAATCGGTTATGCGACTCTGATTATCCCAGATCCTGACGGTCCAGTAATATCTTTTTCCGGATTCCAGGGCAGGGCCTTCATAAACCACCTGATTACTCTCATCAGATTGCACCTTATTGCTGGTCCAGATCAGAGAATTTCCGCTTTTCAGTTTTTCAGGCGAAACACTTACACGAACCTCATAAGCAACCTGTTTGATGTTCCGCGAATTGGCTTTAATAATCCAGCTTAAACGAGGTTGCAATGCATCTGTTCCGATAGGATTAAACTGATATTCAGCACGAAGTCCGATGACTTCAACGACCGGTTTTGATTTTTGCGCAAACGACAGTTGGCCAACAAGAATGGTTCCTGTTATTGCCAGAACTAAGAATAGGCCTGATAATTTTTTCATGTTCAAACAATTTTATTCAAAGGTAATTTATTTTTATCCGATGGGCAGATGCGGCCACACGAGAGGTGGCGCATTGAGCCATTCTGCGACCCATGCCGGATCCGTAAGGGAGGACCCGCGTGTCCTCCCGTCTTCTATTTCGCCGGTTTTCTCCCAAATTGCCAGCCGGATTTCATGAATTCCCATATCCATATATTTGTGTGTTCTGCCGTTGTTCAGATCATAGCCCTGCTCATGGCAATAAGCTGCACTCCGGAGGACAGACAGCCGCACTGTGTGACCGTCGAAGTCGAAACCGTGCAGGCCGGTGTGGGCGATGTGAAGGCCATGGGTGTCAGGTATCGGGTGTCGGGTATCGGTTTGTTCGAGGGTTAGCCAGGTTCCGTGGACATGTTCCTGGCTGTCGGGCGCAAATTCCTGCGAGCCGCCTGGAATCTGGGCCATGAGCCGCGGATTTTCCATCCCGGCGGGGATGGCCAGCTTCAGCCGTTTTTGCTCTTCGTTCCATTGAATACGGATTTTGTATTCTGTAACGGGCCATTCAGCATAACAAATGCGATGAATGATTATTTTGCTATGATGAAAGCTCAAAACAAATTCATGAATTGTTCGAATGGGTCCGTTTTCAATGATTTGCTCCTCATGTTCCGTTTCGAACGTGCCAATAACCTCGCGCCAGGCCCACTGGTTGGTGCCCCAGGAGTCGGCGGTGTCGGGGAGAACGAGGAAACTGACCTCCCCCTGCCCCCTCCTTAGGAAGGAGGGGGTAAGAGGGCTCGGAGCATTATCGAGGGGTCCCTGCCTTCGCGGGGATGACAGCTGCTCTTGGTTTACCCCCTCCTTCCTAAGGAGGGGGCAGGGGGAGGTACTTTCGGGCCTGAGATACAGATGGTGCACTCCGTACCCCATATCTTTCGCCAGAAAGCTGATTTTCCTCCGCCAGCGGTGAAACGGCAGACGTGCCTCAGGCTGCTCCTCCTGGCAGGGAATCTCATTGCCATCACGATCATATAATTTCAGCAACCATTCGCCTTCCCAAAGAGGCCTGTAATCGCTCATGCATTCAAACTCCACCGGGAAAGTGGACAACCCGGGATTTGAATTGAATACCGTTAACGGAATATGAGCTTTGATCGCTTCTGCAGATTGATTGATAGCCGTTATCGAGCCCATATTCAATCTGCGGATATTCTCCATGGCCCGGCCATATAAATCAAGTGCATCCTGCTCCGCGGGCTCGGTACACGATCCGGGGAGGATGTCATGAAAGTCGTTGAAGAGGATATCGCGCCAGATGTCCTCCATGGCAACGGGAAAAGTACCCACCCCCTGGCCCCCTCCCTGAAGCAGGGAGGGGGTAGTAGCACAGGCATTCCCTCGGAGCGTAGCCCCTCCCTTGGCTAAGGGAGGGGGCCAGGGGGTGGGTACCTCTGCGATCAGCCGCTCCGCCTGCACCGCAGCTGCACTCGCCTCAACAGCTCTCCGTTTGATGCGGGCAAGTGAGGTGTAACAGCCGGTGAATACCCGCTGGAGACTACCTTCAAATACCGGCAATCCGGAAGTCCATGGTTTAATGGCTTCGTAAAAGCGATCGGTGGTACTATGCATGAACTCAACCCGTTGTTCGTTGGCAGTAAACTCCCTCATCCGGTCGAGGTCGATGCGGGTGGCCCCGCCGCCATGATCACCGAGCCCCCAGAACAGGGCAACATCGCGATTCAGTTCCAGGGCCAGATTGGTGGCTTCTGTCAGCCTCTGAGTGATATTCTTCCGCTCGGTATGATAGAGACCGATCTCTATCCGATAAGCAGGTATCGTGCAATCATCCAGTCCCTTCCATTGATACAGGCTGCCGGGTAAATCCAGGAACTCCTGTTCAGGCCGCTGGTGGATGTATAATTCATAGCCAAAATCCCGGAGCAGTTTGGGTAGTCCCGCCGGGTGGCCAAATGAATCGAAATTGTAGGCTACCCTGGGCTCAACGCCGAATTCCGTTCTGAAATAATCGCGGCCAAAGCTGATATGACGCACGAGGTTCTCATAAGGAGGAAGGTTGATATCGGGCTGCAGGTACCATCCCCCGGCAATGAACCACCGGTTCTTTTCAACCAGTTCCCTGATTTCGTTGAATAATCCATTATCATATTTCTGAACCCACTGATAAAGAATGGCTTCATTGTGATTGAATACCAGTTCCGGATATTCATGTATGATTTCAACTGCGTTCCGGAATGTGGCGATAGCTTCAGAGCAGCCTTCCGTCCAGCGCCACTGCCAAACCGGGTCGAGATGTGCGTTGCAGATGAGGTGGACCCTATTTTTCATCTTTGGAAGGGAGATGTTTATACCACGTAAAATAGAGAACAACCATCACGACCGCCATGATTGCTGCTACCGTCCAGAACTGAGGCCACTTCCGGAGAAACAGGTAAAACGGGAGCAGGGCCACCACAAACTGGAACACCGGGGCAATCAGTCCGTTGATGGCATCCCACATCGGTTCCCGGTTGTTGGCTTCCATCAGTCCCTGGGCAACCGCTTCTTTTCGGATCGGCCCCCAGAATCCGAAGGGTTTAACCTTGCTGTAGAATTTTACGAGTACTTGTTTATCGGTTGGCTTGAAAATAAATCCGATGGCAATGGTTATGACAAGACTTGCCAGGGTATTAATGCCCAGAGAGTTGGTTCCTGATATCGAACCGAAAAGGATTTTTTGCAGGGCAATGAAGGCAGCGGTGGCGACCATGCTCCATACAAAGGCCTTCCCGCTGAACCGCCACCAGTGCCAGCGCATGGTGGCAGGAACGAGAATCATGGTCACCACCACGAAAATCATGGTTTCCCAGGCGGAGATTACATTTTGCACGGACAGGCTGAAGGCAAATCCCAGTATAAGGGCAAATATCGAGGCTAACTGACCCATCCTGACAACCTTCTTCTCCGGAAGATTTTTGAAAAAATAACGTTTGAGAAAGTCATTGGTCACGACGTTTGCCGTGACGTTGATCATGGCATTCAGCGTTGACATCAGAGCGGCCAGCATAATCGCGAGGAAGAGGCCGCTCACCCCGGCTGGCAGCCTGGAAATCACCAGTGGTAAAATTTTTTCACTGTCGATGGTTGTCGCTGTGCCTAAAAAGGAAATCCCGATCAGCAGGATAGCAATGGCGATGATCCATCGCAGCATGAACATGGCGGTCCATAAGCCACCGGCCATTGCGGCATCACGGGGAGTGCGGGTGGTGAGGAAGAACTGGAAATCCCACACGTTGGGCCCGGCTAACACCCTGAATACCATCCAGCCGAACCCGATGATCATCAGCGGACCAAAGAGGTTGAAATGCTGGTAAGCCGCCGGGGCGCTCTCCGCATATCCCGGCCAGAGGTGCCAGTTCAGGGCCAGGGAGCTCCATCCCTCCGGCTTTGAAGCAGCCACATCAGAACCGATACCGCCGGTAAATATCATCACAATCATGATGATGGCCCCGATTGTAATCAAAGTCGTTTGCAGGATATCCGTGATGACAACCCCGTAAAATCCGCCGAGCGTTACGTAAATTCCAACCACGCCAAAAACGATCAGCGTGGACTGCCAGCGGGTAAGCGGGAATATGTCTTCGGCAAATTTTCCAATCCCGACAGCCATGTAAACCAGGTTGAATATCATCAGGACCAGCAGGAAGATCGCCGATGCCAGCCGGGCCATTTCAGCATCACGGTCCTTTCCGAACCGGGTTTCGTTCCATTCGGCAAACGACATAACGCCCGACCGCCGGATCCACTTGGCCTGAAAAGCCATATAGCCGGCCATGATGAACCAGCCCCAAAAAATATTGGTCATCCATACGGTTTTCAATCCGAGATAAAACAGTGCCCCAACCAGGGCCATTGTACCTGTTATATCAATATAGCTCGAGCACCCTGCGATTCCCAGCACCCACCAGGGCAGATTCCGCCCGGCCAGGAAATAGTTCTCAACCCCGGAGGAGGCTTTCTTGCGGATGATAAATCCCACCATTGCCACCATCACCAGGTAAACAGCTACAATTGTCAGGTCAATCCAGTTGAGTTTCATGGTTTTTCGGTTTTGCCGTGAAATTGGTAAAAAAATCGGCAAGTTCCAATTCAAGGGGTAAGATGAAGAATGCCACCTAATGCACTTGTCATCCCGGCGAATGCCGGGACCCCGTCCCTGACCACGGTATTCTGCCGGTGTTTCACCACCTTTGCCCCGGAGCAGCGTGAAGGGGTCCCCGCGTTCGCGGGGATGACAGAAAAGTGAGCCTGGGGTGAGATCCCGCTGAGGGTTTTTCGGTAAAAAACACTATCTTTCAGTCAAAATTAGAAAATATGCTGACCGAATCAATTAAGAGCGAGATTATTGAAAATTTGCGTTCTATCGACCCTGTAAAGGTAATCTTATTCGGAAGTTACGCTTATGGAACACCAAATCAGGATAGCGACATTGATCTTTATATTGTGACAAAAGAAAATTTCATTCCAATTGATTTTGATGAAAACCTGCGGATCAAAATGAAAGTTTACAAGGCTTTGGATAATTTCAGGAAAAAATACGCTTCCGATATTATGGTTCATACTTTACCCGTTCATCAAAAATTTATTGAAATGGGCAGTTCCTTTTCCAGGGAGATCATGCAAAAGGGAATTTCATTAATTTGAAATAGGAATGAAAGCAATAACCAGGGAATGGCTTGAATCTGCGAACCTAGATTTCGAGAATATCCGCCATATTATTCATGACGATAGATTAACAGGTCATGTTGCCTTTCATGCTCAGCAGGCGATTGAAAAGTCATTAAAAGCTTCTATTGAAGAGTTTGGGCAGAAGGTCCCTAGAATTCATTCTATAAGTAAGTTGATTACAATTTGTACCCCATTTATCGATGTCATTCTTGATGAAGAGGTTGTTGTTGCGCTTGATAGCCTTTATATGGAATCGCGCTATCCAGGAGAATTTGGATTATTACCTGAAGGAAAACCCAGTCTGAAGATGGCCCAAAAGTTTTTTGATTGTGCGCTGGAAGTTTATGAAAAAGTCTGGCGACAGCTTGAAATCAGAAAACAGTTATAACGCGGGTATCAAATAACCCCGCCCCCCTTAACTCCTAAAACTATTTAGCTGGCAGAACTCCTTCTTTTTTTATTTCAAGAAGGTTAACTATTATTTTTTTGGCAAGTGATTCCAGATTTTCATTAGTGGAATAGGCTCTTGCATCATCATCATTGGTAATATAGCCGAAGGAGTAATGAATGGATGGGCATTTGCAATTGGAGAGGACAACCAGATTGGCAGTTGTGAATGGTTCATTGTTTGGTCCATAAACCCTTGCTTGTAATTGAGTGCCCATCGTCCTGCAAATTTCACGTGAAACCTCTGCGAACGGATTCCGGCTGGAGTAAACGAATTCGGACCCCCTTATTTTTGAGCTTTTATTGGCATTCATGTGCAGCGAAATGAACAGGTCGGCATGGGTTTTTTCTGCCAGGTTAAATCGGTCCGCCAAGGTTACAAAATCATCGGTATTCCGGGTTAAAATGAAATCGATGCCAGTATGAGGCACTGTTTCAAGATTTTTGGCAAGAGCCAGGTTGAAATCTTTTTCACTCTCGGTGATACTAGGATTGATGGCACCGGGATCTTTTCCCCCGTGACCGGGATCGATCATCACAATCAGGTTCCTTTCCGTAACACTTGGATTGCCCGAACTGACCGGGTCCTGTATGAATGACCAGAGAATCAAACAGCCAAGAAGTACCGGAACAATCAGGAAATATTTCCGGATGGATTTTGGATCAGGAGTTTTGGTTGCCATGATGATGCGGTTTTTAATTGTTGATCCCTTGAAATGATTGACGAGATTCTGATATCGGGATAGAACGAATTCAGACTGCAACGATGTTGCATAGGATTCAAATTCAACACCATCATTTAGTACGGCCCGATCGGCCAGGTATTCATGCGTTTCCTTCACGGCTTTTTTATATAAAATAAGAATGGGGTTGAACCAGAGAATCGTGTGAATCAGCTCAGCCAAAATCAGATCCAATGTATGCCACTGCCTCACATGAGCTGATTCGTGCCTGTAAACCAGGCTATTCCCGGCCAACTCATATTCTGTCCGGCTTAAAAAGGTATTTCTGAAAAATGAAAAGGCCGGTACGTCATCCCTGACAATTATCTGACGGCGCCTGTTCCGGTAACGGTCTGATTTTTGACCAAGCCTGATGATCCTCACAATAACCCATAGATTCCGGATCAGCATCATGCATGCACCGGCAAAATATAACAGCATCCAGTTGAAGATATGCGGCAGTTTACCGGCCCCTGAATTTCCCGGAGGAATATCAGAAGTAGCATAGGTTTCCAGTGAGGGCGGCTGAACAGGTATACTGAAAATCTGCAAATCCGGTGAAACTCTTTCAAAAGGAATATTTATAAAAGGTATGCACCAGGAAATAATCAGGATTGCAAGAAGATAAAACCGGTTGGCCATAAACAGGGTTTCACTGCGATACAGGAATTGGTAAGGCAGGTATAAAATAATCAAGAGGGCACTCACCTGAAGGAGGTAATTTAAAAATTCATTCATGGTTGGTGTCTTTGCGGTTGTTAATTTCTTCCTGGATTAACATCCGGATTTCTTCCAGTTCCTCGATGCTAATATTTTCTTTGCCCGTATAAAATGAGGCAAATTTGGAAAAGGAGCCCTGGAAATAGCTTTTCAGAACTCCACGGAACTGCCCTTTCAGATAATTTTCCCTGGTTATCAGAGGATAGTATTCACGGTTGTTACCATACTGGTGAAATCCGATGAACTCTTTTTCAATCAGGATCCGTACCATAGTGGAAATTGTGGTATAGGCCGGTTTCGGATCCTCGAAAGAATCCATCAGATCCTTGAGAAATGCTTTTTGCAGGCTCCAGAGATGCTGCATCACCTGTTCTTCGGCTTTTGTCAAAGTTTTCATTCACCAAATATACTAATATTTTAATATAGCAACTAAAAGTATAGTAATAGTATTAAATATTTAGCAAGATGATCTTTTCACAATTTTTAACCTTTCGCCTGCCGGATTTCTGAATGCGCTTTCCTAACTTTCCCTGCTTGAAGAAGTGACGAGTGACAAGTGACAAGTGACGGGGAAGCCCCGTCACGCGTTTCGAGTCACGCGTCATGAAAAGATAGACGCATGTATGCGTCCCTACGTCACTCGTCACTTGTAACTAACATAAACTCAAACCCAATCATAATATGAGAAACCTGACCTGCTTACTGACCCTTGCCGCCCTTCTGCTGGCCGGCTGCAATCAGCAGCCAAAATCAGAGCTGAACATACCGTATGAAAAATTTACTCTGGCCAACGGGCTGGATGTGATTCTGCATGAGGATCATTCCGATCCGATTATTGCATATGC
>JAPLDV010000073.1 GCA_026391235.1 Bacteroidia bacterium
TCGGCGGGTTGGTTTTATTTTTTGGGCGTTGGAGCCGCCTGCATCGTAGAGACGCATATTTGCGTCCATGCCGATTTGCCAGAGGATGCCGCATGATGTTTGCAACGGACGCAAATATGCGTCCCTACAGATGTTATCGACAAACCTGATTATAGCCCACAACCGATAACTGATACCCACAATGGGGGCTTCAACAACCTTGGCGGCAACTCCAACTTCTGGTCGGCCTCGGAGAATGGGTCGTCGAACAGACTGGCTGAACTGAAAGAAGAATTTCTGTTCCTTACACCAGTGCCTGGGTCACATGATATGCCTCAAAACTTGATGATTTAATTCTATAATCTACCCGAGCCAGGCCCGGCGATGCTTTTACTTAAGGATTGACGCTCGGAATGCCCCTTCTTGAATACTAATTCGCTTCAATATTAAAAGTGCCAATAATAGTGCCTATACTGGGATAACTATGATGAGGATATTACGTTTAAAGGCGTAGCTGCCGGGAACCGACACAATGAAAGCCATCCTGGCTAAGGATAAAACAAAATGATTATCTTTGTGTAAAGATTTTGACAATGAGAGCATTAGAATTTAAATCAAAAATCAAGAACAATCAGATTCAAATTCCGATCAAGATTCAATCTGAATTAAGGACGAACCAGGATCAAGTTATCAGGGTGATAGTTTTTATTGATGACCCTGAAATTTACGACAATTTGATTTTTCAGGAGTCAGCAAGTCAGCAGTTCTTAAAAGGATATGCTGATTCAGATTCTATATATGACATGGGCTAAGCATGGATAAATTGTCTTTCGGCGAAATTGTATTGTTGAAATTTCCCTATACGGATGGTCAGACATTTAAGCGAAGGCCAGCCCTTATAATAAATGATTACAACGATGGGGATATCATTGTTTGTCGGATTACCAGCCAGATTTACAAAACTAACCAAGATGTTTATATTGAAAACTGGGAAAAATCAGGATTGAAAATACCTTCTGTTATTAGGGTTCATAAGATTGCAACCTTGGAAAAAGATATGGTTGAGACTGTTATGGGCACAATTGATGAACCCTTGAAAGCAAAAATTAAAACATGATTGCTTGCCTAACTGAATAAGAATATCTGCTTTTTCACCCTGCATAGCTTCAATTTCAAACTCTTGCGATACTATGCCCAACAGAGGATCAGACTGCTGCGGAACCTTGTCCGGGGCCTGGCACTTCGGACACCGGTTACCCGAGATCAGGTTCCGCTCAATTTCATATCCCTTGCGCTTGACCAGCAGAATTTTGCAATTCGGAGAGTAGGTGTCCTCGCCGCCAATGCCCGGTACTTTACCGATATTGACGAATTTCATACCGGCCTTCAAAGCAATGTCTTTGGCACGGGTGAGGGTCTGGAGCGGGGCCGATCTGGCTTATTTCCCAATTCTGGCAGTTGAGCAGCCCGGCAATTATTCCAATATTTCCTCCACCGTTTCGGGATGAATTATTTTATAGGAGCTAACCGGGTATGCATTGGAAAAGGTGAGCGGAATCCTTGGATCCTTTCTGGAACTCACCTTGAATTCAAAAACAGAGAATAACCCGTCTTTTTCCTCGATCAGATCGATTTCCTGGTTTTGACTGGTCCTCCAAAAGTAAATGTTTCCATAGAAACCATTATATGACAAATGTTTAATCCGCTCCATGATGATAAAGTTCTCCCATGAAGCCCCTTTGTCCAGACGATTCTCCCAGGGAAGAAAATTCCCGATGATCGCATTCCGGATACCGTTATCCCAGAAATAGATTTTCTTCCCTTTCTTGATCTCATTTCTTACATTCCTGCTTAAAGCATTGATTCTTAGTATTATAAATGCTTTCTCCAGCAAATCCACGTAACGCTCTACCGTTTCTTTATCGGCACCGACCATCTGACTGAGTTCCATGAACGAAACTTCATTCCCAACCTGCAAAGCCAAGGCCCTGAGTAGCTTGTCCAGAATCACGGGTTTCTTTACCGGGCCGAAAGAAAGTATGTCCTTGTATAAGTAGCTTGAAGCCAATTCTTTCAATAACCGGATTTCTCTCCCCGGATTGGATACCACCTCAGGATAATATCCAAAAACCAGTCGTTGCGGTAATAGCCTTTTTTCTTTGATCAACCCGTGATGATTTACCATTTCCCCCAACGACAAAGGATACAACTGATATTCGAACTTCCTTCCCGTCAAAGGTTCATTAATGGAACTGGTCAGCTCCAGTGAGGATGAACCGGAAACAAATAACTGAACCCCGGGAATCTGGTCCGTAATCAGTTTTAAAGTGACTCCGACATTCGGAATCCTTTGTGCCTCATCAATAATGATGACACTGTGCCCTGCAAATAAACCCCTCAATCGATCTGATGTGACACTGGACAACAATTCCCTTACATCCGGCTCATCCCCGCATAATACTAATTTATCCGATGCCCCGGATGTAATTTCCTCCAGCAAGGTCGTCTTGCCAACCTGCCTGGGCCCTAATAGGATGATAGCTTTGCCCAGATTCCTGACTTCGTTGATCGAATCGACCAGTATTCTCTTTATCATTTAACAAAAGTATATAAATTATCGTAATAAAACGAAAATACTTATGATATTATTCGTTTCTATACGAAATTTTATATGAATATTTGGCAACC
>JAPLDV010000682.1 GCA_026391235.1 Bacteroidia bacterium
AAAACCTCCTGTCAAACCCCAAATATATAAAACCCGAACAGATGATTCTAAAAAAATCCGTAGTCCCCCCTTCCGAAACTTAAGAAAATGTTATACTTGCATATCAGGTAGTTAAGGATTCAAGGCTGCAATGTGGGTTAATCTATCGCACATTGAAGCTTTGCTGAATCACTTTGCCAAGAACTTATTCCACTCTCACCCGAATAAAATTTAGTCGCCCCACATTTTAAACACTTATAATAATGATCATAAATACTATTCTCAGGAATCTCCAACCAAATATGAGAATGTCCCAATGAAAAATCATATTTCAATAAACAATTTGGGCACTTAAAACTAAAATGAAAAGTTTCCAATAGGGTCCATTGGACATTGCATGTTTTGCAACTAACGGGAATTTTAACATGTATTTTGCTTGCAGTGCATCTTCTGCATTTATCACCGTCCCAATCATGCTGTTCGTCTCTGTCATGTCCACATTTTGAGCATTTACAGCCATCCCAATCATGCTGTTCGTCTCTGGCGTGTCCGCATTTTGAGCATTTACAGCCAACCCAATCATGCTGTTCGTCTCTGGTGTGTCCGCATTTTGAACAAACACAACCGTCCCAATTATGATGATTATTCTTTGTCTGGTTGCAATTGCTACATTTCTCACAATTCTGCGACCAATCATGCATATTTTTACGAATGGTTCCACAATAAGAACATTCTTCACAATTCCAAACCCAGACATGATATATGTTTCTTATTTTACCACATTTTCTACATATGCACGCGTTCCAATCATGTGAGCCTAAAGCACATTTTAGATTCATACTATAAATTAATAATTGTTGTAATAGTTTTTACGCAAGCATTTTGTATATCCGAAATATAGTTGTATTTCGAATAGGATGTCATTTGTCAAGGATACAAGTAATTGGTATATCGGTTTTTCTTTCACCCATGTAAAGTTAACGGAATTTCAAAAGGTATGGGCTGATTTGAGATGAGATTATTAATGCATTTGGTAGCATCGGCTAAATGTTCTTCCGCAATTGATGATTTTGAAAAAATGGGTCCCGATTGCGAAAGACCACTATGCCCCAACATGGGGGGGTAGGAAGGGTTGTGGCGTATGCAGGAGACGCCAGGGCCTTTTGTTCGAAGATTATCGGAAGAAAAAGTGGCGCTTGCTTGATCTGGTCAGTGTGGTCTGGATGAAAGTGATCGTGAAAATGAGAGCCTACAATATCTCATTCGACATCATTCGTAACATACGCAGAGATCTGCAGCCACAAGACCTGATGGACCTTGTTCTAAGTTCGCCGGATCTTAGGGAATTCATCATGGCAATGGCTGAAAGCGATCATCAGGCCGTTCCGGATCTGGATAAGCTGCTAAGTGATCCTGATGTTCGGGAGGATGTAAGGAATCAACTGCCGAATTTTTTAAAGATCCTGATACTTGATGCGATCATCCTGAAGGATCACTTGTCTTTGCTTGTCAATCAGGAAGGAGAATATCTGCCTTTCAAAGAAAGCTTCAGAAAGGATTACCTGGCCACCCCTGAGATCAGACGGTTTTTACTGGGCAGTTACCTGACTGTTTCCATCAGCGAAATACTGATTGAGTTTTACAAAGCCCATGATCCTGTATTCCTCAAGGATGAGATGAAGCTGATTACCGAGGAGGAAGCGGCAGTGCTCATGGCGATGCGGCAACCTGGCATCAAGTCGGTTACTGTGCGGATCGATCAGCAGGGAGAATATGACCTGCTGGAAATAGCCCGTGAGCAAAAGGTTGATCGCTCCGCCAGGCTATATGAGATCATGCTCCAGGAAGGGTATGAGGATATCTCAATCAAAACACAGAAAGGAGATATAGTATATTGTCAGAATACTACCAGGCAGAGGTTTAAGAGACTAGGTGCCGGATGAGCCGGACCGATCGGTGCAAGGCTTGCCTAACCGGCAAAACGGATGGTGGGTACATGCGTAAAATAAATGTTGTCAATTGAGGAATGTAAAAAAATTCTAAACAGCGAAAGCAGGTCGTACTACGATGAGGAGGTTCAACTGATCAGTCAGTTCCTTTGGAAGCTGGCACAGAAAGAGGTCGATCAGTTTATAAATAGGAAGAAAGATGAAAACAGCAGTAGTGATGTCACGGGTAAGCTCTGATGAGCAGGCCCTTGGGTACAGTTTGAGCATACAGGAGGATAATCTTCGGTCCTACTGCCAGACTAATAATATTAGTGTGATCCATTCCTTTCGGGAGGATCATTCGGCTAAAAATTTCGACAGGCCTGAATTCGCTGCCTTTCTCCGGTATGCTAAACAAAATCAGGGCAAGATCGATTACCTGCTGTTCACTACCTGGGATCGTTTTTCCCGAAATGTCCAGGATGCATACCAGATGATAGATCGTCTGCGAAAGATGGGAATTCAGCCGATGGCCATTCAGCAGCCGATCGACCTGGCCATCCCGGAGAACAAGATGATGCTGGCCGTTTACCTGGTCATCCCGGAAATCGACAATGACCGCCGGTCCATTAAAATCAGGGAAGGATCAGGAAGGCACTTCAATCAGGCCGATGTTGCACTTCTGCACCAAGGGGTTACAGTTATAACAGGGACCACCATCCAGGTCGATAATCGAGCCAAACAGTTCGGCGCAGCATATCCGGTTCCTATTCGAGGAGTATGACCGGGGTATCTCGCAGGCCGATATCATCACGACACTTCGAAAAAAGGGTTTTAGTGTCGGCAAATCGGTAGCATCAAGAATTCTGCGAAACCCTGTTTATATGGGTAAGATAAATGTGCCCAGTGACGCTGACCATCCCGCCGAACTGGTAAAGGGCATCCACGAGGCTATTATCAGCGAGGATTTATTCAACCGGGTACAAGCCAGACTGGATGGATTCAGGAAGTTGAGGAACATGCCGGTCAAGGCCTCGGTTAGGGATGAACTGCCCTTCCGGGGAATACTTCTTTGCCCGGATTGCGGAAATAAACTGACTGGAAGCGGTTCCAGGAGCCGGACCGGCAAGCGTCACTTCTATTACCATTGTAACCATTGCGGGAAGTCCAGGGTTCGGGCTGATCAAGCCGAATTGATAATCGGCAAGGTAATCGGTGAATTACACATTGAGAAACCTGTCAAGGAATTATATAAGAAAATGGTCCAGGTGGTTTTTCAAGGAACTGTTCAGGAAAGATCCGGAAGAAAGGAATCGATCTCGCTGGAAATTGAGAAAAATGAAGGGCGAATACGGAATCTGCAGGACATGCTGGCTGACGGGAATCTGACTCCAGCCGACTATGGTGCCATGAAGGGAAGGTTTGAGATTCAGATCCAGAACCTCCTCAATGAAAGCAATACCATTAACAGGGTGAGGGGTAACAGGGAGAAATACCTTGATAGCTGCACAACCCTGATGTCGAACCTGCAACTATACTGGAAATCAGCTGATCCGGCGCAAAAAGCGGTCCTGGTTGGTTCGATCTTTCCGGAAAAACTGGAAATCACCGGGAAAAATTGTCGAACCACCCGGATCAATGAATTCTTTCGCCTGATTATACAGGAGTTCAACGACTTACATAAAACAAAAACGGGACAACTTACACCTCATTTGCTGTTGTCCCGTCCGGTGGAGACAAGGGGAATCGAACCCCTGACCTCTTGACTGCCAGTCAAACGCTCTAGCCAACTGAGCTATGCCCCCAAAATCGGACTGCTAAAATAGTGTTTTTTCGCCTTCAGCCCAAAACCGGGTAGATTTTTTTTGTATCCGGGCTATTTGACTCTTCAACCCATTCGTCTTATTCGGACATTTCCACCTATATTTATCAGTAGGTTTCGGGTATCAGGTTTCAGGTATCAGGAATAGTGCCCCTGACACCCGATACCTGATACCCGATACCCAAAATGAACTGTTTTTTTGATATATTGCATTTGTTTATTATTTTTATACCCGTAAAAATTTACTCCTATGATTAGCAAGAAAACTGAACGGGCAAATCTCGAAAAAAAGAAAGGTCTTTTTACCGAGATCGGATTAGTGTTGGCTTTGCTTTTTACCCTTGGAGCTTCCGAATATACCAAGGAAGACCTGAAACAGTCCACACTCCAGGCTTTACGCGATGCAACCGGTGAAACGGAGATTATTCCGATCACCCGGCAGGAGCTTCAGAAACCTCCGGAACCTCCAAAACCCAAAACCGTTATCATCGATCTGAAAATCGTTGAGGATGATGTAAAACTCGAAGATAACCTTGATTTTGACGCATTTGACGCCAATCAGAATGATGCCATCAAAATTGCTGCCGTAGTTGGAAATACCTCCAAGGAACAAGAAGAAGAAGAAAATAAAGTTTTCATTCTCGTTGAGTCGATGCCGAAATTCCAGGGAGGAGACATTGAAAAATTCCGTGACTATATCCAGGCAACCGTAAAATACCCTCAAATTGCCATGGAAAACTCCATCAGCGGAACCGTCTTTGTTAGTTTTGTGGTCAATCGCCGCGGTGAAGTTTCCAATATCGTTATCGCCCGTGGTGTCGATGCTTCTTTGGATGAAGCTGTTATCAATGCATTGAAAAACGCTCCCAAATGGGAACCTGGTAAACAGCGCGAGAAACCGGTTAACGTATCTTTCTCGATACCGGTGAAATTTATTCTGAATTAGATCTTACGTTGAGACGCATAAATGCGTCTGTACAGATATTAACAAAAATTATCAACCCCGGACTTCAGTCTGGGGTTTTTTATCACAGACCCTTTTTTTCTCCTGTTATGATTGAAACCGGATTTTTAACTGAAGCCGAGAAGCCCGAAAGCGCAGTGTTGGTTGGAGTTATTAACCGTATTCAGAGTGCAAAAATCGTGGATGAATATCTTGATGAGCTGGAGTTTCTGACCGAAACTGCCGGAGCAATCGTTATATCCCGATTTGTACAGAAAGTGGAGTCTCATCATCCGGGAACCCTTATCGGCAAAGGCAAACTCGAGGAGATCAGCCTTTACGTCGAAGAAAATAATGTGGATATGGTCATTTTCGATGAGGACCTTTCTCCTACACAGTTAAGGAACATCGAAACAGCCGTTCAGCGCAGGGTGCTCGACCGGACCAACCTCATTCTGGATATCTTTGCTCTCCGTGCCCAAACTGCTTATGCAAAAGTTCAGGTTGAACTGGCACAATATCAATACCTGCTGCCCCGGTTGTCGGGTATGTGGACGCACCTGGAACGCCAACGCGGGGGTATAGGCCTGCGTGGACCGGGTGAAACCGAGATTGAAACCGACCGCCGCGTAATTCGCGACAAAATCGCGAAATGCAAGGAGCAACTTGGCAAAATCGACCTTCAGATGGCCATCCAGCGTAAAAACCGCGGGAAAATGGTACGTGTGGCACTGGTTGGATATACCAATGTGGGCAAATCAACCCTGATGAACCTGCTCAGCAAATCAGATCAGCGATACCGTTGGGTTTATACGTAAACTGCCCCACCACCTGGTGGAATCATTTAAAAGCACTCTCGATGAAGTGCGCGAATCTGATCTGCTTTTGCATATCGTCGATATCAGTCACCCAGGGTTCGAAGACCAGATTGAAGTGGTGACCCAAACCCTCAATGAACTTGGCGTTTCATCAAAACCGCTCATCCTGGTATTTAATAAGATGGATGCATTTTCTTATATACCTAAAGATGGAGACGATCTGACACCATCTTCACGCGAGAATATCAGTCTGAATGATTTGATGAACTCCTGGATGGCTAAAAACAATTATCCTTGTATATTTATCTCGGCAAAGAATAAAACAAACATTGATGCCCTAAAAGAGATGCTCTATGCTACAGTCAGTGAAATCCACACAACAAGATATCCATACAATGATTTTCTCTATTAAGAAAATACTCCGCTCAGGATTGTTCCTTTTATTATTTGCACTGCTGCCTTCAGCCGGATGTAAAAATCCGGACAACCGGGGTGGAGAGCTGGAGGAGGAGGAACCTGTTGTCAGGGTTGTGCCGAAATATGCCGAAATGACGCCCAAACGGGCTGCAACTGCTGATAGTCTGAGGTTCTATTTTGATCATTTGCAAAGGGCGGGATTTAATGGCACTGTTCTCTTTGCCGAAAATGGCGAAATCGTGTTCAGCAAGGCTTATGGATACGCGAACCTGAAAACCAAAGACTCACTTACGATGGAATCAGCTTTTCAGCTTGCTTCCATATCCAAACCCATCACAGCCCTGGCAGTCCTTATCCTGAAGGATGATGGCAAAATCGGGATCGATGATCCGGTAAAGAAATATATCCCCGAACTGCCTTATCCCGGAATCACCATCAGGCACCTGCTGACGCACCGGAGCGGATTGCCCAATTACATGTATTTTGCCGAGCAGGACTGGCCAAACAAGGAGATACCCATAAATAACAGGGATGTGATTGACCTTATGGTAAAAAATCAATACAAGCCCTATTATCCTCCTGATAAGCGATACAATTATTGCAATACCAATTTTGCTTTGCTGGCCTACATCGTGGAGCAGGTATCGGGAATGAAATTCGAGGATTTCGTTCAGAAAAGAATCTTTGATCCGTGCCACATGGTAAACAGCAGCATATACAATAAGAACACTTCTCCAGTCAATACGTGTCCCGTTGTTGGTTACCCAACCAGCCGGTCCGAAGCTGAAAATACTTTTCTGAATGGTGTGGTGGGTGACAAGGGAGTCTATTGCTCGGCTTATGATTTGCTCATGTTAGATAAAGCGCTGTATACCGATAAACCGGTCAGCCAGGCAACCCGAATGGAAGCATTTACCCCCCAGCACAAGGACCTTCGCCCGAACGACAATTACGGTTTGGGCTGGCGGCTGGATGTATCTGATTCGCTGAATCCTGCCATCTATCATACCGGGTGGTGGAGAGGCTTCCGGACTTATTTTATAAGGGAACTAGGCGAGAAGCGAACCATCATCATCCTTTGTAACACCATGAGGGCCAGTAGGTTTAATAGCAGGGAGCTGAGAGAAAGGTTTTAATATAACCACCAAACCTCGGAGTAGCGTGAAAAGGTCCCCGCCTTCGCGGGGATGACAACTCTCTCGAGGGTAATACACTGAAAGCCTGCGCAAGCTATTGTCATCCCCGCGAAGGCGGGGACCCCTTCACGCTGTTCGAATGGCCCCTTGTCATCCCCGCGAAGGCGGGGACCCCTTCACGCTGTTCGAATGGCCCCTTGTCATCCCCGCGAAAGTGGGGATCTTCTGACGCTGCTCCGAGTTTACAGAAGCCTCGTCTGTACCAGGTATTCGGCGATCTGAATGGCATTGGTGGCGGCTCCTTTCCGGAGGTTATCGGAAACAATCCACAGGTTCAAACATTTTTCCCTTGATTCATCCCGGCGGATACGTCCTACAAACACCTCATCGCGGCCGTTGGCTGTGAGTGCCATCGGATACTCTGATTTTGCGGGATTATCAACCACTATGCAACCAGGTGCTTCGGCGAGGATTTTACGCACATCGGCCAGGTCGTATTCATTGTGAAACTCGATATTTACCGACTCCGAATGTCCGCCAGTAACAGGCACCCGCACTGTTGTTGCGGTAACCATGATTGAATGATCGCCCAGTATTTTCCGGGTTTCGTTCACCATTTTCATCTCTTCTTTTGTATATCCGTTTTCGGTGAAAACATCGCACTGGGGAATGCAATTCCGGTAAATCTGATGCGGGTAGGCCCTGTCAATGTTTGACAAGGGCACAAAATTTTGTGCCCCTACATATGCTATCTCCTCATTTTCTAATTGCCGCAAGGCTTTTATTCCCGTTCCGGTTACGGATTGATAGGTACTGATAACCAGCCGGGCTATACCATAAGCGCGGTGAAGCGGTGCGATGGCAACAAGCAGCTGGATGGTTGAGCAGTTTGGGTTGGCTATGATCAGATCATCAGGGGTGAGCTCGTGAGCATTGATTTCGGGGATCACCAGTTTTTTCGACGGGTCCATACGCCAGGCCGAAGAGTTGTCGATCACAATGATACCATTGGCAGCAAATTTTGGTGCAAGTTCAAGGGAAGTGTTACCGCCGGCCGAAAAGATGGCGATAGCCGGTTTCATTCGGATGGCCTCACCGGCCGACACAACCGTATACTCCTTGTTCCTGAAGATTACTGTTTTCCCGACGGATTTTTCCGAAGCAACTGGAATCAGTTCAGTAACCGGGAAGTTTCGTTCATCCAACACCTGGAGCATCTTGCTGCCTACCAGGCCTGTAGCACCAATAACTGCAATTTTCATGTAAAAATTTTCCAAAAGGGGATTAAATGGGCATCTATATAGGAGCGCAAATATAATACAGATGAAGAGTATAATAATGGTTATATTATTTCTTGGGGGCCAGGGCTTGATCTCAGGCCGGGCGGTGCGAGTAGATGGCCGGCTCTCCGGCCGGTTCATACCAGGGGGAGTTCTCCTTATTTCCGAGATTTTGTACGATCCTGATCCTCCGGTTAGCTTGCCGGCATTCGAGTTTGTGGAGTGGTACAATGCCGGAGTCGACACGGTTGATCTGGCCGGCTGGCAGTGGGTTGTGGGCGACAAGGTACGGCGGGTGGCAGGCGGCCGGGTGAGCCCCGGTGGCTACGTGATTGTTTGCTCGCCGGCCGCCGCGCCGGCATTCAGGGCACTTGGGCAGGTTATTGCCATGGAGTCGTTTCCGGCACTGGTGAACTCGGGCGAGCGGCTTGCCCTCCTTAATCCGGCCGGCATTGCCGTGCATACTATTGAATATTCACCTGATATGTTCTCCAATGCACTTAAGGCCAACGGGGGCTGGTCGCTCGAACTCGCCGATATGTCGCAATTATGCAACCCCGCAGCCTGGCTGCCTTCTATTGACCTATCCGGCGGCACACCAGGAAGAGCAAACTCGCAGCAGGTTATCCTGCCGCCTGCCGAGCCTCCAATCCTCATCAGGGCAGCAGGATATGACGATCAAAATTTCGTTCTTCTCTTTTCAGGAACACTGGATCCACAACTCGACATGAATAATTATACATGCATGCTCAATCCCGGGTCGATTTATGCACCAGCTGTGATTTCCCGGGAATATGGATTCCCCGGACTATTTTTTCATCTTCCGGATTGTTTGGATCCGGGATTAACCTATACCATTGAGCTCAGTGGCACCGTCACTGATTGCTCAACCCAGAGTGCCCGACTCCGGCCGGTTCTGCTGGGATTTCCTTCAGAGCCCGACTCCGCCGGGGTTTTAATTACCGAAGTCATGTTCGACCCGCGAACCGGTCAGCCTGAGTTTGTTGAAGTATTTAACCGGTCGGAACGGGTTGTCGATCTAAAGGATCTGATTGTCGCCCGTGCCGATGCCGAAGGAGCCATCGGGAGCTTTTCGAACGAACAGGTTCTTTCCTACTGGCTGTTCCCTGAATGTTATGCGGTTTTTACCACTGACGCCAAATTGTTCGCCAAAGCATGGCCTCTGGCAGATCCGGCGATTGTCGCCGAACGACCCGACATGCCTTCGCTTACTAACGTGGAGTCAAAGCTGATTCTGATGGACAGGAATCAGAATCAACTGGATGTAGTTGCCTATTCACCCGATTGGCACTACCCGTATCTGGAAGATTCTAAGGGAGTTTCATTGGAGCGCATCGATGTCAACATATCCGGGACCGATAAAGCCAACTGGTTCTCTGCTTCTGCTGAATCGGGTGGAGCCACCCCTGGCTCAAAAAATTCCTGTTCACAAAAAACTCCTTTAACCGCCTCTCAACAGTTTTCTCTTGAACCGGGGATTGGTTATTCCACAATCTCACCTGATCCGGTTAAGGTGGCCGTCAGGTATCGGTTCGAAGGTACCGGTTGGTTCATGCGGGTGAATATCTTTAGCAGTGGCGGACAACCGGTCAGGGAGCTGTTCCCCTTTGGAATGGCCGCGGTTGAAGGTATTGTTTGCTGGAACGGGCTGGATGCCGCTCAAAGGTTTGTTCCCGACGGGATTTATCTGGTAGTGGCCGATTACTATCATCCGTCCGGGAAAAAAGGCAGATGGAAAAAGGCATGTGCCATTCTCCGGACCTACTGAACCAATGCGAAAGATCGGGCTTCAGTATCCCAGCCGGAATTAGCAGCGATGGCAGGAAGAATTTCGGCAGGGGTACTAACAATTGTCCACATCTCACGGTGCTTCGGACCCATAAAATGTTCGCGAAGCATAGCATCCAGCAAATCGATCAGCGGATCATAAAAACCATAGCTGTTGAGGACAATCACCGGTTTAGGGAACAGTCCCAAACGCTTCATACTGAGTGCTTCCATGAATTCTTCCATGGTTCCGCAACCACCGGGGAAAGTAACCACTGCATCAACTTCGTGTATCATAGCCTCTTTGCGTTCGGCCATAGTCTCCGTGGTGATCATCTCTGTCAGCTCTTCATGGTGCCATTCCACCTCCTGCATAAACCGCGGCATGATCCCAATGGTTCGTCCGCCATGCTTCATCATCTCATTGGCCATAACACCCATCAGCCCACTGCGGCTGCCACCGAAAACCAGGTCGATATGGTTTTCAACCAGTATCCGGGCAAAAGCACGACCGTGATCGAGATATTTTTCAGGGGTTTTATTACTTGAGGCGCAGTAAACGCATATTCGATTGTATTTCAGAATGTTGCTCATGATCAGATAGAGTAGGGTGACTCAATGATGACTCTTTCGAATAATTTAGCCATATCGCTGGCTGCCAGGTTTGCAGCCTTCTGAACATCTTCATGGGTATTTTCCTGGAAATTACCCGGTACAGCCACATTGGTCACAACAGAAATGGCCAGCACCGGAAGATTCATGTGCCTTGCGGCTAGAACTTCCGGGATCGTCGACATTCCGATGGCATCTGCACCGATCATCCGGTAATGGGTGTATTCGGCCGGGGTTTCGAAACTTGGACCGGGATTGCCCAGGTAAATCCCTTCACGGAGGTTTATTCCGAGGATGGCAGCAGCTTATCATAAGGTTCACTCATGTCGGGAAATCGGGTCCCGAGCTCATCAATGTTTTTCCCGCGTAGGGGGCTCTCGGGAAAGAAGCTGATATGATCACGGATAATCATCAGGTTCCCGACCTCAAAATCCGGATTGATCCCGCCCGCGGCATTCGACAGGAATGCCTGCCGGATACCCAGCAGCTTCATTACCCGGAGCGGGAAAACCGTGTCGGCCATCGAATGACCTTCGAAATAATGGGGCCGCCCCTGCATGGCAACTATAGGTTTCCCGGCCAGATGACCGAAGATCAGGTTGCCTGGGTGCCCTTCAACTGTGGTCAATGGAAAGTTCGGTATCTCTGAGTAAGGTATTTTTTCATCCATATCCAAAGCATGTTCGAGACTTGCTAACCCGGTTCCCAAAACGATGCCCGTAAATGGCCGGATATTGGTTCTGCTGAGAAGATAATCAGCTGTTTCCGTAAGTTTTTTCCACATATTGGCAAATCTTATTAAGGATTTCGTGCTGCTGATCCGGATTGATTGGTGGTCCTGACCGGATCCACTGGAAGTGTAGGTCAGACAGCTCCGGCAGCCGGGAAAGTTTGACGTAGTCCTTGCCCGTCGTGAGTAAGACAGGAGGATACTGGTCTTTAGGAGAATGGCAGCCTGCGTATGTTTTGCGGATCAACTCAGCGTCAGAGCGGGTGTATCGATGGTGATCAGGAAACTTCAGGTGGCGGCAAAGGAACCCGGTTTTTGCGATTTCATCCGCCAGGGGCTGCGGATTGGCAATCCCTGTAATTAATATAACGGGTGAAGAAAACGGGCTTCTCTCATGCGAAATTTGCTTTTTTGTTTCGATGATAAGATCAGCTCTCTTAAGCCCCGAGAGCGGCTCCCGGCGGAGGCCGGCGGGCAGGAGTTTCTCTCTGCGCATCGGGCGGTTGGAATCATCGAGAATAATTGCAAATCCAGGCGTAACGCGACGATGCTGAAAACCGTCGTCCATCAGGATAATATCAATTTTCCCATACTTTCCGGAAGTCAGATTCTGTATGCCGCGAGTTCGGTTTGAATCTACGGCAATGGGGATTACCGGTAACAATAACCGTAGCTCCATCGGTTCATCCCCAACGGTTTCCGGAGTGGAATCGCTGTCGAGAAAAAGAAAACCCCGGGTATCCCGGCCGTAACCACGGCTCAGGATCGCAACCCGGTATTTTTGCGACAGTTCACTGGCTATCCAGGCAACCATCGGGGTTTTTCCAGTACCGCCGGCGATCAGGTTGCCCACCACAATAACCGGGATACCGGGACGGTAAGAATTTAATAACGATTTGTCATACAGTAGATTACGTAAATTGGTAATCAGTCCGTATAGCCAGGAAAAGGGTGTCAGGATCAGTATGGCAACCTGGTTTTTGATGGGTGCGTCCGGTTAATTAATATCGATTCGGAATGGCACTCTTGCCTGGATCTTTCCGCCGGCCATGATATCTCTAATTTCACGGATTGCCGGGATTTCGCGAGCCAGGATACTTTCCGCGGGTGAAGGTTTTCCGCCGAACTGGTTGAGGAGTTCGGTTAAAGGATTTTTCAGGGCGGGGAGCTCCCTGATTCGCCACGACTTCAATCCGGCTGTTGCTGCGGCAAGTTCAATAGCTTTCTGAATTCCGCCTATCTCATCGATCAAACCCTTCTCTTTTGCAGTCACCCCGGCCCAGATGCGGCCCTGGCCGATAGCATCGACCTCCTGAGTGGTCATTTTCCGGGTTTTGGATACATGTTCCAGGAAGTGGGTGTAAGTTTGGTTCAATTGGTCATCAAAAACAGCCTTTTCAACCTCGGTCATAGGGCGGAACAAAGATCCGGTACCGGCAAGCTTGTTTGTTTCAACGCCGTCGAAGGTGATCCCGATTTTGTCGGTCAGCAGTTTCTGCATGTTCGGGATCAGTCCGAATGCACCGATCGATCCGGTCAGGCTGGTATATCCGGCAACTATTTTTGTGGCCGGTGTAGCGATCCAGTATCCGCCCGAACCTGCCACATCGCCCATCGAAACAATGACGGGCTTCACGGCGGAAGCGAGTTCTACCTCGCGGCGGATTATTTCTGAAGCCAGCGCACTGCCTCCGGGAGAATTGATCCGGAATACTATGGCCTTGATTTTACTGTCTTTCCTGGCCTTGGCAAATGATTCGGCAAGTTTGGTTCCGATGCTCTGGCTTCCGGTGGATTCCATGCCGATCGAGCCGGTGCCGTAAATGATAGCGATACGGTCGGGTGTGAATTCCTGGGTAACCGGTGAATTTGCAAGGGTGTAATCCATGATGGAAACAGTCCGGAGCTTTTCAGATGAACCGAGGCCTGTTTTCATTCTGAGGATATCGTTGACCTGATCTTCATATAACAGGCTGTCTACCAGTCCGGATTTTAAGGCTGCATCCGGTGTACGTGCAATCCAGCCATCGGCCAGCCGGTTGAGTTCTTCCACCGGTTTGTTCCGGTTTTCGCTGATTCCGGTGAGCATGCGTGTCCAGACGGTCTGGAGATAGGCCATGGTTTGTTCCTTGCTAGATTCACTCATAGATTCCTGCAGGAAAGGCTCAACGGCCGATTTATATCTTCCCTCGCGGATGACCTGGACATCAACCCCGATTTTTTCAAGGGCTTTTTTAAAGAACATCACATCCGAGCGGAGGCCGCGAAATTCGAGGATCCCTTCAGGGTTGAGATAGACTGCATTTGCCACCGAAGCCAGGTAATAGCTTCCCTGAGAGTACATTTCGGAATAGGCAATCACAAATTTACCTGCCATTTTAAACCCGGCCAATGCTTCGCGGATCTCGTCGAGAGTAGAAATTCCAGGACCTGTTAACCCGGTTTTCAACAGTACCCCCCCGATATTCGGGTCTTTTGATGCCCTTTCGAGATTATTCACGATATCATATAACCCCATAGTGGTTTCGAGTCCCATTGATTGATAATCAAATATTTCCAATGGATTATCGATGGAACGTTCCGTTACCCGCCGGTTCAGGTCAAGCACAAGGATGCTATTCGGTTTTAGCTTAACTTCTTCTGGTTTTGAGGAGATCAGGGCTGTGATACTCCCGAGTCCGATCAGGGTAAGTACCACCAGTGCGACACAAACGGACAGAAAGCTGGCCAGAAAGTATTTAAAGAATCCTTTCATAACATTATAGAGTTTACGGTGAATCACAAAAATAGGTTTTAAAGACCTAATTTTACAGATTGATTTCATTTTCATGCAAGAACTTATCATCGGACTGGGAAGTAACCTCGGCGACCGCCGGAAGAATATCGAAACGGCGATTGCCCTTATCGGTGAAAAGATCGGTTTGGTGACAGCGGTATCAACCATTGTGGAGACCGAGCCGTGGGGATTTGAATCGAAAAATAAATTCCTGAATTGCGCAATTATGATAAGGGAGGAGCCATGCCCCTCCCGATCTTGCTCAACCCGCGCATCCGAAATCATCGGAATTTTGCAATCCGTTGAATCCTTATTCGGGCGTGTGAGAACGGGGGTTTATACCGATCGGGTGATTGATCTGGATATCCTTTTTTACGGAGATGTAATTCTCAATGAACCGGGGCTTATCGTGCCGCATCCGGGATTGCATGAACGGGATTTTATTCTGATTTCCCTGATGGAACTTTGCCCGGACAAGGTGCATCCGGTGCTGGGGAGGAGCGTGAGGGAGCTGTGGGGCAGGGGGAGGTCAGAAGTGCTCCATCCCCTCGCTCGTCTTACTCCCGTATGCCAGATCCCCGGCATCGCCCAGGCCGGGAACGACATATGCTTTTGAGGTGAGTTCATCGTCGATAGCCGCAACCCAGATGGTGGTTTTTTTCATCGGCAGGTTTTTGCGCAGGTATTCAATTCCTTCTTTGCTGGCGATGAGTGCGGCTATATGAA
>JAPLDV010000808.1 GCA_026391235.1 Bacteroidia bacterium
TGGTTGATTGATAGCCAATTCCAAGCATGAATCCCGGAATGATCATTTGAGGTTTAGCTTGTTGTTTTAATAATTCAACATCAATACTGAACTCAGCGCTATAACCGTTACCTGGTCCTGTATAGGAGCCTTCAATACCAGGTTTGTCCAAATCGATTTTTGCTGAGGAGTAGCCGCCTTGAAAGTTTGCATTTATCCGAAAATTCCTCGATGGGACGGTATCTACCCAAATGTACCTGGCTAACCGGATCTCTTCAATGGCAAAACCCGAAGGAGTTTTATTCTTGTCTATGTTTAACGCGATTTTGAAATCCAAGGGGATATCTATCGCCGGGGCTTGAATGCTAAAATTTGTACCATTCATAAACCCACCCCCATCTCGATATAAATATGCTTTAAATGTGCATGTATACCGGTTTTTATATCGATGGTCCCTCTTTAAATCGGATCTCTGCTGCAAGATTGAATTGTCTGTGGAAACGGAAACCATCGCAAAAAAACTGGTAATATTCTTCTTCGACCAGTTCCAATACTCTTCAAAGGTTACCAACCCTAAAGAATCTACCCTTTTCCAAATGCTGTCCATTTTGAATTTTTTAATAGACTCATTGGCATAAATAGTGTCATTATCATACTTCTCAGCGTATTCAGCCAGCTCATTGCTGATCAGGGGATTGAAAAGGTTCAGCATTTTCCTTTGTTCACCGGGTTTTGCGCCAAACCCGGCGATAAAGGAATTCAAATCCACGAAGAAGGGGTTTTGTGCAGGTGCGTAAACGTTGCCCAAAAACAAATCCAGATAGTCGATTGCGTCCCTGAGCGACTTGTCAATATATTTATCAATATTGACTTGTGCTTCCTTTTTTAAGGGAGAAACCTGTTTAGCTTTAGCCGCTGGAGTAATGCTATCCTGACCACACAGGCGAACCATCAGGATGTGGGAAATAATTATAAGGAGAAGGAACCGTTTCATATCGCGTTTTTTATGATTTCTTGATTTCCTCAACAGGACGCCTGGAAAAAAGTGGCTTTTCATCCAGGAACCTTGCAAATAGTTTCGTTAAGTATGGGATCTTAAATTGGTCAAAAAATTCGGCAATCATGACAATATATTTATTCTTATTACCGAATTTGTATTCTTTGTCATAGATTAAAACACTGGGTGGTACCTGGGTATACTTGCGTATGATTGAATTGAACCGGATAAAATTGTATATGAGCAAAGCCAGCAATGCTACCCAAAATATCCAGCTATTGAAAGTGAAATAGGGATTTCTTTCCAATTCGGCGGGTGCAAATATATTCATGATCCAAAGGAAAAAATAGGATGAACCCGCTATAAAACCGATAAGTATGGCAATCAATAAAGGTAGTAGCAGGAAAGTGCGCATAATGACGTTGTAAATTTGCTGAATTTGAACGCCAAAGGCTTGAAATGTACCGATGTTCATTTTGATGCTGATCAAATGGTTGCTCAGTAGCTTAGAAAGAATGGAATTCACAAAAATACTACTCAGGAAAAACAATACAAATGACAGCAACCCGGTGAGAGTGGTGATAAGAGCGAAGTTGCTCGCGGCCCTTTTTGCATCCGGCGAAAAGAAAAATTCTGTTTTTGTTGCGGATTTGATAAAGGACTCGCACTCATTAATATTATTTAGATCAACGTAAAAACGCCATTTCGGATGATCGTTGGTATCGAAATTCGCAATGTCGATTTTTTGTAACCAGGTAGTGGTGTTATCAGACTCAACCAGGTATTGTATTGACCAATTATTACGGTCAATATCAATATTCTCTAATTCCCTTTGGAATACAGTATTATTCAGGATGGAATCCTTTATTACACCATCCTCATAACCAATATATTCCTCGGGAACCTTGTAACTTAAATAATTTCCAATCCCTGAATAATATTGAATGTTGGAAAACAAATCCAGGGTATCGGCAATTCTGGTCTTGTTATTTTTGAATACAATAAAGGGCTCTGGTTTTCGGGGAGGACTACTATAATTATCGAGATAGTTGCTGAAGTAATGTGTGGCAATAAACTCCACATTGTCACCCGGTAATCCTTTTACAATTGCACGGATTGGAACGCTGAATCCCTGAGATACAAAAACGAATGGAATGATTTCTTTATTAGGATTGTCGTCACTAATAGGATTTTTACTGGGATGAATGCGATTGTAAAAGCTCCAGGTTATGATAATACCATTGTCGGTACTCGATAAAAATCCGGTGCCTCTCGGGTAATTGTTCCTATTCTTTTCCGGGTCGACTAAACTTTTGAGAATATCATCTGTGTAACTATAATACTGACCAACAAAAGGAAGCTCATTGACCGAATCCCTCGAGATCTTAAAATAAACTGAAGCTTCCTTATAATAATTATAGTAGCTTATTCCAATCTCCTTTGCTTTTACCGAATCCTCCTGGAGCCGTTTTAAGAATTCTTTATCATCATAATAGGCACCTTTGAAATAACCATCCAAAAAAGAATCATAAGGGGTCCTGAGCTTGGAATCGGCAAATTTCCCCACTCCAAACGTAAATCCCAGTACCAAAACAAGGAGGAGTATGATAATTTGAACTCCAAACAGAACTTGTTGTTTCTTGCCGAGCAATGTCCTGGACTCCTGGCGGTACAGCAATTTTTTAAAATCCTCCAAATGGTTATTGCTGCTTTTTAATTTTGCTGAACGGTTAAATATCTTCCAGAATTTTACATGCGCAGAATCCATTAGCAAACAAGTGTTGTAAAAGAACCTATGAATCCCTCCGGCATAATAGGTTGGCAAAGCTCTGGGGGGAGCTTCGTCTTTTTCGAACAGGCTAATATTACAGGAAGCGTTTCCATTTAAGAGGCATCCGCTGCCAGGAATGCAACAATTATTTTTATGGTCTAGCACACCTTTAACTGGGTGTCGTTTTTCAAATGAGGCAATTTTTTCAAAAAAATCTTTGATAGCATATACGTTCGTATCTATCCGTTTCGAGCTAAAATGGTCCATGAAATCCCCAACTGAAAAATCGACAGGATTTAAGTTGTTTTCCTCCAGGTACTTCACGTACATTCTTTGAATGTATTTTTCGCAGGTTTCATAAATGTACTTTTTGGAGTTATGCAGTTTTGATGGATCATCCGTTTTTAAATCCTTTGAGATCTGGTCGATATCCTGGAAGAAATGTTCGCGTACCTTCAGTACAGCCGTTCTTGTTTCAGAGCTGGGAATATTGGCAAACCGATATTGATAATACCTGTTCACCAATCTTGCCAGTGAAGCGGAAGAAGGTTGGATTAACAGCTCAATCATTTTTTTCATTCGATCGTATGCATTGGAGCTGTCTTTCCACTTTTCTTCCTCCAGGGTAAAAGTGAATAATGGTGTGATTGTATAACCAAGCCCCTCATAGACTTCCTCCGTTTTCGCGACTGTTGGAGCGATGTAAGTAACCGGAGATTTTGTGAGTACAATAATATTATCAGCGTATTTAAGAGCCAATTCGATACTGTGCGAAACGATTATGGCTGTGATATTGTCATCGGGGCTTTCATCAATGGATTCGCGCAAAACCTGCCATAACTGGTCAGCTGAATGGCTGTCAAGATTTCCCGTGGGCTCGTCTCCGAATAAAACAATTTTTTTTGGCCCCATCCCACGCGCAAAAGCCATTCTTTGTTTTTGCCCTCCTGAATATTCTGACGAAGTATCGTTAGGGTTATCCGCTATGCTTAAAGTTTTCGATAATAGATCTTGATACGTGTCTTTTACATCTTGAAATCTCTCTCCCTGAATAAGGGAGCCAATAACGACATTCTCCAGTGCAGTAAAATTACTCATGAAATTGGTCGACTGGAAAACGAAGCTGTAATAATCCTGCCGCAATTCCTGACAAGTGATTTCATGTTCAGTGTCCGGTTTCCAAGAATGCAAAAGATCTTTCTCATCAGTTCCATCGGGTTTTGGAAAGAACCTTACTCTTGATTCAGGGACAAAATTGTTATTCATCAATCCTAGAATTTCAAGAAGCGTACTCTTCCCTGATCCGGATGGACCAAGCAGTACTGTTATTTTATTCCTCGGTATACTAACATTATGAGCCTCCAATACAACGGAGTTTTCATAATAGGCTTTTAAATTTGCAATGATAAAAAGCGGATGTTCAGCTTTTTGGTTTGTTTTTATTTGATTATCATCAGTTTTCATAGTAAAGATAAATTAGTGAAATTGCTGAAATTGAGACTGTTATCGAATCCAATTTGATTTATTTGTTTTCATGGAACCTTTGGAGCAGGAAGCTTTAGTATGTTTCGAATCTCCGACACTAATTTCTGATAGGAAACGTCGTTAGGAAAAATCCGACAATCTACCCACTCGTATTTTTTTTGTCTCAAACTAACATCCATAGGTATTGTGAATTTTGTTTTGTCCAGATTAAAATAAGAGTTATTTGTTATCAAGCGGTCAGGGAGCTGTGTGATAACCTTATTCAACTGATCAGGTGAGGGATTGGTAACCCCAAATGAGTTGACAAGATAGGCACGCAGCAAACGTTTATAGTTGTCGAACCAAAGAGGTATCTTGGTAGGTCTTACCGGTTTGGGGGACAGCAGAATATCGATACAGTATTTTGTTAATATAAAGGAGCTCAAATAAGACATGAACAAATTTGACGGCATTCTTCCATTGCCCTGAATGTCACTAAGAATATAGGTGCTGAATTGTTTTGGTCCGGGTGTTCCTGTCAGGATCTTGCTTAGTTCTTCCAATGATAGTCCGTTCATAGCAGTCAAATCCGTTGAGCTCTGGTTATTATACAGTTTTAGAACAGTTGTTAATACGTTGATCCAATTTGAATACATGTTTCTCCTCATTTCGTCC
>JAPLDV010000279.1 GCA_026391235.1 Bacteroidia bacterium
TGCAAGGTGGGGTGTCAGTTGCGGGGATAGAGATATGAACTGCCGACTTTGTTCTTCAAAGAAAACGAGAGTTATCTACCCAGGCCCAATCCGTTCTGGCGGTGTTGGATCAGACTTTATTGACGGGTTCACCGTTATTAGATGTGAAGATTGTGGATTCGCGTTCTTGGACCCCATTCCGGAAAATCTGGATCGTTTTTATGAGACTCATGAATATCGAGAGAAATTCGATTATGAGTTTTCTCCCGCGAGTATTCACAAGAAATATGACCACGAACAGAACGAGCGAGTCCTGAGGATTGGCATTCAGAATCTTCGCGGCAAGACTGTCGTCGATCTTGGTGCATCGGCAGGTGTATTTCTGGATGCGATCAAGGGAGTTGCAGACCAGACTATTGCGGTGGAACCAGGCGAGATTTTCAGGGAATGCCTGATATCCAAGGGGCACCGATATTACCCTTATCCAGAGGATGCGATATCGGCCAATGAATTGGCCGATATCGTTACCTCGTTTGATGTCATTGAACATGTTCCAGATCCAGGAAAGTTTGTCCATCAGGCGTTTAAATTACTGAAGCCTGGTGGTGAATTCGTTCTCTCGATGCCTAATCTTGATGATCTGCTGTTGCGCGCTCAAAAAGTGGCTTTCGATCCGTTCTTCTTTCAGATTGCGCACTTGAACTATTTTGGTAAAAGGGTCATACCCGTGCTGTTCGAAGGCTCAGGGTTCCCTTTACCGGAAATCGGCTTTCTTCACAAGTATGGCATTGAGAATCTGATTCGCTGGTGCAAGTATTGTTCTCCTGGAGCTGTCCCGGAAGTCGATGGTTTATTTGACGAAGCCTTTAACCGCCATTATCGAATTGAGATTGAGCGCGCCGGTATGGCCAGTCATCTTTTTATTGTTGCAAAAAAGGATTACTAATGCATCGCAATTCAGAGCTTATTTTAAAAAAAGTACGCTATTCCGTACTTTATCAGAAGACAAGGCAATAAATGTCACGTATTTCACATATTAAACATAAAATTATGGCAGAAATATCAAGAAGGTTCCTTAACCTATTTTATTTATTTGAGAGTTATGAGCTTACGAAAGATAATCCTCGATATAAAGAGTATGAAATAGGTGAGTTTACTTATGGTGAGCCGTTCATTTTGAAGTACGGAGGAAATAGCACCGTTAAGATTGGTAAATTTTGTTCTATTGCGAACGGTACGTTGATAATTATAGGCGCAGACCACAGAACTGATTGGATAACAACATATCCTTTTTCACGGGGGATTTTCAGAGGATGGGGAGGGAAAATAAGTGAAAAGGGCCTTCCTCGAGATAAAGGAGATATTGTAATTGGTAATGATGTATGGATAGGACAAGGCGTAACCATTCTTTCGGGAATTAGCATCGGAGATGGGGCAGTTATTGCTGCAAAAAGTATAGTTACAAAAAGCGTAAAACCGTATGAAGTAGTTGGTGGTAACCCAAGTAAGCATATAAGATTCAGATTTTCTGAAGAAAACATTGAAAAATTGCTGAAGATTCAGTGGTGGAATTGGGAGATTTCTAAAATAATAGAAAATATTGAATTGTTAACAAGTGATGACTTGTTAACTTTTTTGGATAGACATCCATTAGACATTATAAAAAGCTGAGACTCTTGGAGGTACAATATGAAAGTTATAGTTGGTATTCCGGTACGGCTGGGTTCAACCCGCTACCCTGGAAAACCGCTCTGCGACATTCTCGGTAAATCTATGGTCGAGCATGTTTATCGCCGCTGCGCGCTTAGTAAATACGCTACAGATCTCTTTGTGGCCGCCTGCGATGACCCCATCAGGCAACGTGTGGAGGCGTTTGGCGGAACAGTGATCATGACCGATCCCGAAATCCAGCGTCCCGGTTTGCGTGTTGCGGCCGCAGCGGAAACATTAGGTCTAGGAGACGATGACATCGTTGTTGTGGTACAGGGTGACGAACCCCTG
>JAPLDV010000877.1 GCA_026391235.1 Bacteroidia bacterium
TTGAAGTCGATCAGGATCCGCTCGGCAAACCTGGATATCGTGTAGCCAAAAAGGGCGATCTGGAAATCTGGAAGCGTGAACTTGAGGATGGTTCAATTGCAGCAGGCCTGTTTAACCGAGGTGAATCGCCGGCCATGGTGACCGCCACCTGGTCGGATCTGGGCTTGACGGGAAAGCTGAAAGTGCGCGATCTGTGGAGGCAGAAAGATCTTGGAAAATATACCATCCAGTATTCCGAACAGGTTGGACGGCATGGTGTGGTTATGGTGAAAATAACGAAATAGGTATCGGGTATCGGGTATCGGGTATCGGGTATCGGGTATCAGGTATCGGGTATCAGGTATCGGGTATCAGGTTTAAAGACGAACATCAAGTGCGACTTAGTTTCAAATATCTGATTGTCATATCGTATTGGGCTGTCGGGTTGACTGCAGTATCCCAGGATACTCTCGACCTGTATCCGGTTCAAAAAGGTTCGCTGGTTTGCTGGACGGAAACCCGCGCAGCACCGAGGCCATTAAAGATCTATTACCTCAGGCTGGATCTGTCATGCCCAGATCTCGAAGTTGTCACGATGACCGGTGCAGATCCGGATGGAAATGTTCCCGCTGAAAGTACACTGACACTTCCGGGGGACCTGGTTTCCTCTTTTCGGGCCATGGCTGCCATTAATGCCAACGCGTTTGCAGGATTGCCGGGGACGGAAAATGACAACAAAGGATGGTACCTCGACAGGCCTGTTATGGTTCTCGGAATGGCGGTCACTGATGGCAGGGTAATCAGCCGCAAAGAAAACGGGAGAATAACATTCTGGATCGATTCGGAGAAACATCCGCACATCGGGGAACCCAAACCCGGGGATAGTATCAGGCAGGCAGTTTCCGACTGGTCGAGCCCGTTGATACTGAACGGCAGGATCATTCCGGATTCAACCTTTACCACTTTGCATCCCCGCTCGGCATTAGGATTCGATGATTCCGGAAAATGGCTCCTGCTGGTTGTTGTTGATGGCCGTCAGCCAGGTTTCAGCGAAGGAATCAATTTATACGAACTTGCCGCGCTGTTCAATTCGAAAGGGTGTACCCAATCCATCAACCTCGACGGTGGCGGAAGCAGCATCATGCTGATTCGTAAACCAAACCGGAAAATTGAAACCGTAAACAGTCCGTCAGGAATACTCCACCGGCCGGTGCCGGTTATGCTTGGAATAAGAAAAATTATAGTCCGCTGAGGTCGGACTTGCAAGTACTTGATTATCTGAGTATTGCTATTTTGCCATGAACTCGAACGCCTTAATGACCATAAAAACCGGCCAAATTATGGCTTTCAGAAAACCAAGAACACCTGCCCAGAAAGTGGCAGCATGACCGATAAAATAAATAGCAGCCCCTATAAGCCCCAGACCGTAAACTGCTCCGGATGCTCCGCTATTTACCGGAACTTTTCTGTTCCTGCAGGGCTGCGCGTCAACGTTTTCTTCAGTATTCATCAATTCCTCCTATTTAAATTAGTTACGAGATTTCACCGGATTGCGTCACAAATACCCTGACTAAACTCCACGTCAACCATGATGGTAACCAAAGTATCATCCGAACTTATTGACAGCGATTTCAGCCTGTAATCATCCAGTTGTTTATCAATAAGGAACTCTTCCACCTTGGCTGGATCTGTGGGTACGGTATAATTGTAATACTTGGCATCGATATTTACCCTGAATTCATAATCGGTATCGGGTACCATCAGCAATTCGCAGATTCCTTCCTTAAACTCAAATGTGGTCCATGGATCGGATGATCCGCTTTTCCGGAATTCCCCGACAATGGTCAGCCCCATACCAACATTTGAATCCGGGCAACTGTACTGGGTAACGAACTTATAGGTTTTCAGATTGCTCCTGGGTGTGGCAACAAAGTCAGCCGCAGCATTACAGGGTGCCTGCAAGTTTACCGCAGCAGAAATGTTGTACTGCGCATCACCAAAGAGCTCCACTTTGATTGCAGGATTAGATCCGGGATAATAAACCGGCTCAATCAGGGTGCTTGAAGGGAAAGTGCAGGTGACCTGCCCCGACATGGTTGTCCCATCTGAAAACGTTATGAGGTAGTCAAAAAGGCCGGTCCCGGTTTCCCCGTCGGCCCGGTCAACATTGATAGTCAGTCCCTGTCCCTGATCACATTTGAGCATGCCGGATTTTAAAACCGTTGAATAAACATAATCCCCACTCTGCAGTCCGGCGTTTTTTGTTGGCAGGGCCGGGGGCACCAGGCTTGATGATCCGAGATAGTAAACTCCATAATCGGAGTATAAAACATTATCTTTCAGATTATCACAAACCAGGGTACCGTTTGCCAGGGTGGAATACAGATTGATGTAATCATAGGCAATTCCTGTAGGCAGACTGCTGATATCGCTTATAAAATGCAGCTGTGAGGAGTTCAGGGCCCCATTGTATTTTAAGTCATACGGCTCACCAAAAGCACCAAAGGTCATCGATTTACCTTCTATAATCCGGATCATTTTGATTGGCACGTTTTTTATTCCCTCCACGGTATAACTGACGAATTGAGGGGCAGATATGTACTTGCTGCTGATGGCGACGATAGTCAGTTCCAGAGGATTGGCGCTATTGATCGCAATGTTTGGGTCATAACCAACCTCCAGAAAACCATTGCTGGTAGTATGTGATGGTAATTTATCCCCGGTAAAGGTAATGATATTGGCTGCATCAGGTCCCATAAACCGGACCTCAATCGATTCCTGATCAATAGGCTGCAGGGTTAGCATATCCATTAACCTTATGTCCAGTTTTGTTGTGATAAAATTCCGGTCCATAATAAATACGTTTACTTTATCGCCGGTCTTCTTGTCAATCAAAGGATCCTTGAACATGTCCCTGCATCCGGTCAGACAGGCAATCAGTATCATGGCGCCCGTGAGTGACACTATTCTGAAATATAGCTTTGAGTTCATGTTGTTAAAATTTGAAAATTGAATGAAACGAATCAAAAACTGACAATTTTATAAGAAAGCGAGAATTTAAGGACAGGGTATATACTGTATTGATTGATTTGCTTTTCCAGTTTTATTTCGTGTTTTTGATCGGGATTGGAAGTTGGTGAAAGGAGCCCGTCAGATTTGATACTGATATCGGGTGCTCCCTGGTAAAAGCCGCCCAGTTCGAATGCGTATGCCACTTTTTTTTCCGTTCCTAACGTCCGGCCGAAGCCAACACCCAGATAAGGGGATACTTTCCAGGATGGATCTATCTGGTAATTAAAGGTCCCGATCCTTTCCTTCGGTATCTGAATATCTCCGAATTGCATATTACTGGTGGCATGTCCGCCAATTTTGGTTCGAAAAAGGTTCCAACCGGCCCCGGCGGTAAAGAAAACATTATCAGCAACATGGTAACTATATAAAAGTGAAATGCTACCGGTTTTAAAAATAACATTAGCAGTATAATCCACGGATTCTTCAGTAAACGGGAAATTCGTTTTCAGTCCCAGTCTTTCGAATCCCAGGCGAACACTCATCTTATCAAAAAAATTATAAACTGCATCAACTCCAAGTCCGTTGGTGGAGGCTTTAAGAGCCAGCCCGATACCGGGGGAAAAGGCTTTCTGCGCTAAAAGATCCGGTTGTCCAAAAAGAATAACCAGAAAAATCAGGGCAAATATTTTACGTGTCTTCATGGGGCTATTAAGTTACTTGTCGGTTTTTGTAATAATAAAAATAATTAAAATTCAGGAAACTACCTAAACATTTCCATCTTATTCAGATTTTTCCGGGTACAATATTCCCTGGCCTGATGCATGAAGGCTTGCAGGCGGCTCTCTATGGATGAGTCTTCCTGCCCGTCATAAGCAAGATTCTCCCAGGGGATATGATCATGGTCGCGTTTGAATAAATCCGTTACGGAGGTATTCAATGTTCCCGGCATGCAGGTGAACGGCAGAATATTGACTACTCCTGAGATATATCCGTCTGCGAGAATTGATGTAGTACCGAGTGACAATGGCGGATCACCGTCATAATCATGGTGTATATATTTGTCGCAGTGGTCCAGCATTTCTTTAATCCTGATAATAGGACCCACAGGAGTCAGGTTCTGCACGGTATCCAGGAGGTTTTTCTCAAAGTGATGCTGCATGACTCCCTGAAATTTAGACCGGATAAACCCTTTTGTATTTTTCTTCCATTTGCTATCGCGGGTGTATCGGTAAGTTGAATAAGAGAGCCATTCGGCAATCGGGGCTATCAGAGTTTCGGCTCCAAGTTCCTCGAGTCTTCTAACGACGTTCGCGCTGCAAAAGGCATTGTCTCTCATGAAAATCTCACCCACAACGGCTATGATCGGTTTGCGCAGTCCGTTGGAATAGGGAATAGCCATGAATTCCCTGGTATATCTTCCGAGAACTGATTTGAGGGTTTTTCCTCCTTCTTCCAAGGATTTGACAATGGCCTGCAGTGCTTCCTGGTAAACCTTATCCGACTGGCCTTTGATCGATTCATAAGGCCGCCGTTGTTGCACGAGTTTCCGGATCAGATCGATTGCAACCATCCCTCTCCAGGCCGACAGCCTCCATTTTACCGGGTTGCCCGGGGCAATGCTCGTGTAATTATCTTCATTGCTGGGACGGATAATCATGGCATCACCATAGCCAAGGCGCTCGAAAATGATCTGCTGCAGTTTGTAATAGCCACCAAAGCGGCAAGGGCCGTTATGGTCGGGCATAAAGAAGGCCACTTCTCCCGGAATGATACCTGGTTCCATCAATTTCCGAAGAAAACTTCCGGTCGTGGCTAAAAGAGGAAAGCACTCCTGCCCGTTAGTATATTTTCGGGCAATGGCCAGGTCGGTATCATCCTGCATCGGCAGGAGTTCTGCTTTCATTCCAATACTCCGGCATGCCCCTACAAATGACCATACAACATCATTGGCGTAAGGGAAATACAAGGTCCGTTCGGTGATGGGTCGTATTCGGTCCTGTTTCGGCAATTCATTGCTGATCCGGATTTGCTTCGATTTATGATAGCCCTCCAGGCTGTCGATAAATGCTTCGATCCGGGTGATCATGCCGGCATTGGCACTGTGTTCATCAACTTCGAGGTGAAGGAATGGTTTTCCTTTCATTTCCCTCACCATGTAATGCTTCAGGAAAGAATCCGGACCGCACCGGAAGTTGCCGAGATAAACGGCGTTCAGCCTCTGGTCGCGGGCGATGATCCTCGATCCGGCCAGGATTTTCTGACCGCTGGGCCAGTACATCATCGGATAAAAATCGAAAATATTCTCCTCCTTCAGAGGCAGAAAATCGAGCGGTATAGCCAGGATATTCAGGTTTCGCAGCTTTTCCAAAAGGTTCAGGTTCAGCGCCGGGTCACTGGTATTATATGAACGCCCGATGACTACAAAAACCTTCTTGTTTTCAGGAAGATTGGCCATTACCTCTTTACCCCGATCCTCCAACCGCTGCTCGAAACGGATCTGTGCTTCATCCGCCAATTTAACGGCATTCAGAATCCTGGATTTTGGGATGTTAAAAGTCCCTTTTGCAAACGCAATAATCTCGTCCTTGAAGGCTGTTTCGAAATATCTCAGGTGGAAAGTGGGAGTCAGCAGTTTATCCTTAAGCGGTGAATCGGCATAGGCAGCCTTGACCATGAACGGGTGCGACTGTATCCAGGGGCAATTGCAGTTGTTAGTCGGGTTGTCGTCCGATCCTTTAACATTCACTACAAATGGCAGAAAAACATAATCAACTCCCTTTCTCAACAGTTCATCCACATGCCCGTGCATCATTTCGATTGGCAGACACGTTTCACAGGTCATCATCTCGAGCGACCGGGTAAGCGTTTTTTTATTGGATTCTTTGGAAAGCACCACATTAAATCCCATTTCCTCCAACAGGGTTCTCCAGAACGGAAAATTCTGGTAAAAGATGGTCAGTTCGCGTGGGATTCCGATAGAAATCTTTGCCGGATCCCGGGCCGGATTATAATCATCCATCAGCATCCTTGTCCGTTCCTCAAACAGATTGGGGATATCCTGTCCCATTCCCTTACGATCCTCTGCTTCATAGCGGTCGCAGATACCTCCGAAGAAGAGCGGTTTTTCGCCCTCGATCCGCACCGCATGGATCTCACAATGATTTGCGCAATGCTGGCACACAAAGGTATCAGTGGCGTAGGCCACCTCGCTGACATGGAACCCCTTGAACCTGGATTGCTGACCGGGAGCCATGCTGTCGCGTGCGAGCATGGCCGCCCCAATGGCTCCGGTTATGTCAAAATGCGGCGGTACATGAATCTCCTTACCCGTAACCTGTTCAAATGCAGATACTACGGCTCTGTTATTGGTGACCCCTCCCTGGTAATAGATCCGGTTTCCGACCGGTTTATCACCAACAACCCGGTTCAGATAATTCAATACCGTTGAGTAGGCAAGACCGGCGACCAGGTTCTCTTTTTCTTCCCCTTTCTGCTGGCACGAATTCAGATCGCTCTCCATAAAAACGGTGCATCTTTCACCCAGTTTCGACGGTGCCGAAGATTCAAACGCCAGTTTTTCAAATTCTTTTACAATATTGATATCCAGCCGTTCAGCCTGTTCTTCAAGAAAAGATCCGGTTCCGGCAGCGCACACCTTATTCATCTCGAAATCAACGATCACTCCATTTTCTATCCGGATATATTTTGAGTCCTGGCCTCCGATTTCAAAAATGGTATCCACTTCGGAGTCGAAATAGATAGTGGCTGTAGCCTGGGCGGTTATCTCATTCTGAATGCAATCGGCGCCGATAAAATCACCGGTGAGATACCGTCCCGACCCGGTGGTTCCGGCAGCCAGGATGCTGACGCTGTCGCCCACCTCCTCAAAGATTTCACGGAGACCCTTCCGGATGGCCTCTATTGGCTGGCTGGCGGTTGGGAGATACCTTCGTGCAACCACTTCATTTTCGGAATTTAAAAGTACCAGGTTGGTACTCAGCGAGCCCACATCCAGTCCGAGATAAACCACTGTCTTTTCATTTCCTGCCGGCAGGGGCACAATATCCATATTATGTTTGGATGTCGGAGGATTAAGCGGAGCGAGGCTCTGTCCGGGTGATTTTTCATATTCACCCAGATAGGATCGCAAAGCATCCAGGCCACGGTAATCCAACAATCCGGCCATATTGTTCCGGGCATGGAAAACAGCTCCGATTGCCCCCATGGAAGCATGGTGTTCCGGAATGATCAGTTGCTGGTCGTCCAGTTCCAGCACCTCGCGGAAAGCCCTTACCATGCCTGCGTTGGCTGCCACTCCGCCCTGGAACATCACCGGTGAAACAAAATGCTTTCCGCGTCCGAGGGTGCTTTTCAGGTTCCGTGCCACAGCAAAGCACAATCCGGCAACGATATCCTCCACCGGAGTAGCTACCTGCTGAAGGTGGATCATGTCACTTTTGGCAAAAACACTGCACCGGCCCGCGATCCGCGGCGGATTTTTCGATTTCAGTGCCATTTCGCCAAATTCCTTTTCAATCTTAACCCCTATACGTTTAGCCTGTTGATCAAGGAAAGAGCCCGTTCCTGCGGCGCATAAACTGTTCATCGAGAAATCCGACAGCCGTGAAGTAGCGGCTACAGTCCCCTCATCCATAAAGATCAGTTTCGAGTCTTCTCCTCCCATTTCAATCACGGTACGTACCTCCGGGTATAGCACCGAAACCGCGGTGGATTGCGCAATGATCTCATTTATATGCATACCACCCAATACTTCGGCCGCCTTTTTCCCGCCTATGCCGGTAAAAACCATGAATTTCATGTCATCAACGGGGTAGGTTTCAAACAAATTCTCCAAACGGGCCAGCAACTGGTGAAATGGTTTGCCGTAACAGTAATCGTAAAATTCTTCCCTGATTTTACCGGATTGATCAATTAAAACGGTGTTGACCGAGATTGATCCGATATCTATACCGATTTCAAATTTCATATTTAGCAAAGTTTTTACAGGTATATCCCAATCCTTTTGGAATTATATCGCGGCGAAGATAGTATACAAAATGAGTTTTCCGAACAAAATGGCATGCTAATCGAATAACAAACCGGGACTGTTAAGGGCGCTACTCCATACTCCCGTTCAGTCTCTATCGGGACAATGACTCAAGAGCCCTGATTTTAAACCAGGGACCGGCCAGTTGATATTTGATCAGGGGGGTGGATATATAATCATTGACTTTATCGGCCGATATTTCCCGTTTCCGGTGAACATGACCTGTTATCGGATCTTTATTGAGAATGGAAGGCTGGCCTTTGTAAGTCCCGAAAACCGGGAAGGCGATACGGCATACCTCTGTTAAAGCATGGAGCCTGGTTCTGCCGCACATGCCGGTGACATTATCGCCGGGAAACTGCAGCTCGTCATAAACAATGCATCCGATCCTGTTTTCACGTTTCAGATTCTCCAGTTCCTTATACAACATTGAGTTTACCGACAGCATGCTGGCTCCGAGGACCAGGTTTAGCGGTTCGGATCCCAGGCCCAGACTTTGCCGGTTATTAACCAGGTACAAAGCCAGCTGGGCCGCAACCACGGTCCCGTAACTGGAAGAAACCAAAGTGATACGGGATTTCCGGTTTATACTATCAGCCATCAAAGTCATGATTGAATTCCGGATTCTTTTGTCGCGCATGGGATTTTTTATCGGATACTGCCCATGCCACAATGCCCACAATACATTATTAAGCCCGAAAGGCTTGTTCGAACTATGAACCACAATGAATTTGGATTCCATAATCTCTGTCATCCGCTTGCAATAGGTTCGGGTGAAAAGGTTAGTATCTCCATGAGATCCGACATTGGCTCCGGGGATATACCATACCACATGAGGACTCAGGATTTCGGAATTTCTTACGCTATCCCTAATATCAGGAATGCCGGAATCGGTTTGGGAGATGCCGGTACAGGGAATCCAGATCAAACAATGAAGAAGTATTAAAAAGACACAATTTTTCATGATGCGCATGTGACGTAAATATGCATTGGACACAAATATACATTGGACGCAAATATGCGTCCCTACTTCCAGGTTTCCATAAGCTCCCAGCGGTTAACGGCCTCATTGAAGGTATCGGCAATGAATTTGGCCTTTTTGCCGGTATATTCTTTGGCTTTTTTAACATCGAAATCGAGGTATCCGGCACCGGTCT
>JAPLDV010000455.1 GCA_026391235.1 Bacteroidia bacterium
ATAACTGATAACTGATAACCAATCATAATGACTTCAAGAAGAAATTTTGTGAAAACCAGTGCAAATGCTGCGGCAGCAGTTGCTGCTGTATCGATGATCCCGGGAGCTGTCGGCTGTGCCCCAAAGGATGATGGAAAACTGACCATCGGAGCCATCGGGATCAATGGAATGGGCTTTTCCGACCTGAATGCCTTCCTTCGTCAGCCCAATGTGGAATGCGTTGCACTCTGCGACGTGGATCAATCTGTTTTGAATAGGCGGGCCGACCAGATTGCAGAAAAAACAGGTAAAAAACCGGAACTTTTTACTGACTGGAGAAAATTGCTTGAGCGGAAAGATATCGAAGCAGTCATTATCGGCACTCCTGATCATTGGCATGCTGCGATTATGATCGAAGCCTGCAAGGCTGGTAAGCATGTGTATGTTGAAAAACCAATGGCCAGTTCCATCTATGAAGCTTTTCAGATGGAAAAAGCAGCCCGCAAATATGACCGGGTTGTGCAGGTTGGACAATGGCAGCGGAGTGATCCTCACTGGAACGATGCTTTTGCTTTTGTGCAATCAGGCAAGCTGGGTAAAATCCGTACGGTAAAAGTTTGGTGTTATCAAAGCTGGCTGGTTCCTCCCGGACCAGTACCCGATGAACCGACACCTGATGGAGTGGACTATAATATGTGGCTGGGACCGGCACCGGAGCGCAAGTTCAACCGCAACCGCTGGCATTTCAATTTCCGCTGGTTCTGGGATTATGCCGGCGGTTTGATGACCGATTGGGGCGTGCACCTTCTGGATATGGCCCTCGCAGGAATGAAGGCCGACATACCCAAATCAGCCATGAGCTCCGGCGGTAAGCTGGCTTTCCTCGAAAGTCCAATCGAAACTCCTGATACTCAGCAGGTAATTTATGAATTCGACGGATTTAATGTGATCTGGGATCATGCCATGGGCATAGGTATGGGCGATTGGAACCGCGATCATGGCGTGGCTTTTATTGGTAACAATGGTACCCTGGTTGTCGATCGCGGCGGCTGGGAAGTTCATCCTGAAGTATCATCAAACGGCCCGCTGGTTGAAGAGGTCGCCCGCACTAAGGGAACCGGGCAGGGACTTAACCTGAACGTCAAAAACTTTATCGAGTGTATCCAAACCGGCAACCGCGAAACCAATGCCAACCCAACAATCGGAAGGGCGGTCGCAACTATGGCTCACATGGGTAACATAGCCATCAGAACAGGCCGGAAAATCTATTGGGATCCAACAAAAGAAGAGTTCATCAACGACCCGGAAGCCAACCGGTTGATTAAGCCGGTTTACCGCGAACCCTGGAAATTAACAGATTTCTAATATGGCCCAAAGCCGAAGGGACTTCCTTACAACCGGTCTGAGCCTGGCGGCCGGAGCAGGTTTGGCGGGTCTCTTGCCTGTCGGAATGGGATTGCAATCCTGTTCCGGACGGAAAGGGCCGAACGACCGGATCCGGGTTGCCCTTATCGGCTGCCGGAATCAGGGTTTTGCCAATGCATGCGCATTTCTGGAACAGCCTGATGTTGAACTCGTTGCCCTATGCGATATTGATGCAACCGTCATGGAATCCCGGAAAAACGATATTCAGAAATATGCATACGATAAAAAGATAATCGTTCCGAAACTGGATAAATACGAAGATTTCAGAAAGCTTCTGGAACGAAAGGATATTGATGCCGTTATCATTGCAACGCCCGATCATTGGCATGCACTCATAACCATTATGGCCTGCCAGGCAGGTAAGGATGTTTATGTGGAAAAACCGGTTGCAAATTCTGTTTTCGAGGCCGATCAGATGGTGAATGCTGCTCAGCGTTATAAACGCGTCGTACAGGTAGGCCAGTGGCAGCGAAGCGGTTTGCACTGGCAGGAAATGGTCGATTATATCCGGTCCGAAAAACTGGGGCAGATCAGCTACGTGGATGTTTGGCGCTTTGGGGGTAATTCTGTTCCAAAAGTGCCAGATGCACCGGTTCCGGCTGGCGTTAATTATAACCTGTGGCTGGGACCGGCCCCTTTAAGGCCCTTCAACCCTAACCGCTTCCATTACAATTTCAGGTGGTTCTGGGAATATGCCGGTGGCAAAATGACCGATTGGGGGGTTCATTTGCTTGATATGGCTATGTGGGCACTTAAACTTAGTCAGCCGGATACCATTAAAGCCACGGGAGGCAACCTTGTATTTCCTGATGATGCCATGGAAACGCCAGATACACTTACAGTGGAATATCAATTTGATCAGACCGTTGTGGTTTGGCAGAATAATTTTGGCCTCCAAACCAATGAATTCGGATTCGATCATGGGTTGGCTTTTCATGGTGCCAATGGCGTTTTACGGGCCAACCGGAATTTTTGGGAGGTGATACCCGCCCAAATAAACGGAGTTCCTGTTACAGAGCCGGTTCCACGTAATATGAACACTGGGAATGACCTTCGCCTACACGTCCGTAATTTCCTTGATGCTATTAAAATTCGTAATTTCGAAACTGCGGCAAATATTAAAATCGGCCGCGATGTAGCCCGTGTCGCACATTTGGGTAATATTGCCTACCGCACCGGTCTCACGCTCAACTGGAACGCTGAAACCGGTTCGTTTAATGAAAAGGCAGCCAATAATTTTTTAAAACCAGTATTTAGAAAACCTTGGGAAATCAATCAGATATGATTAAAAAATTAATGATTCTATTTGCGGCGGTAAGCCTGTTTGGTTCATTGGCCTACTCACAGGACCCGAAACTCACAGAAAATTGGACTCGCAAACCCCCGGTAATCACCCCCGGATGTGAAAATTCTCCTCCATCAGATGCCATAATTCTTTTCAGGAAAGCTAAAGATATCTCAAACTGGGTCGGCAGAACCGGTCCCGCAAAATGGAAAACCGGCTGCAGAAAAATGATGGTAAACGGAACCGGCGACATTCTGACCAAAGAAAAATTCGGTGATTGCCAACTGCATTTGGAGTTCCGTACCCCTTCAAAAGTGGTGGGTGAGGGCCAGGGCCGCGGCAATAGCGGCGTTTATGTTCAAACACTTTATGAAGTTCAGGTGCTGGATTCCTATATCAACGAAACCTATTACAATGGCCAGGCCGGAGCAGTTTATAAACAATCGTCCCCACTGGTAAATGCCTCAAGGAAACCTGGTAAATGGCAGTCTTATGATATTGTCTTTCATGCGCCCAGGTTCGCCGGAGACGGCAGTGTTACAAGCCCTGCTACTGTTACCGTTTTTCACAATGGCGTTCTGATACAGGATCATTTTGAACTGAAAGGACCGACAAATTATTCAGGTTATCCCAAATACGAAGCCCACGGGGATATGCCGTTGCTATTGCAGGATCATGGAAACCCTGTGCAGTATAGGAATGTGTGGATCAGGAAGTTGTAATTTGAAGTCAGAGATTCGAAGACCAGTTTTGAATTCTGAAGTGTAAGATCCAAGTCGAGCTCGATGCTCACTTGAATCTGTAATCTCAAAATTCAGAATTGGTCTTCGAATCTCTAACTTCCAATCTCGGTTATTTAGAATAAATTCCTTAAGTTAACGGCTTTGGGGGCCGGGGGTGAGGTGAATCGTGGCATCAGAGAGCTTCGGTGAGGGAGACCGAGGTAACAAGGTAACGAGATTAAGAGGTTATCAGATTATCAGATTATCAGACTATCAGATTATCGGTTATGAAAAGACGAGAATTTTTTATTAAATCCGGTCTGGCAGCCGCGGGGATTGCGGCTACTCCGGCAGTGCTGTCGTCCTGCAGTAGTGAGCCCCGTTTGAAGATATCACTGGCCGAATGGTCCCTGCACCGGGCATTGGGCGGGAAAATGCTGGATAACCTCGAGTTCCCCGTAAAAGCCAAACGCGATTTTGGAATCACTGCAGTGGAATACGTCAGCTCCTTCTTTGCCGATTATGTTCAGGATCCGAAATATCTTGCTGAACTCAAACGGATCACCGATTACCATGCCGTTACCAACCTGCTGATCATGGTGGACGGAGAAGGTGATCTTGGTGAATCCACTAATGAGGGTCGTTTAAAAACCGCTGAGAACCATATTAAATGGGTGGATGCAGCCCAATTCCTGGGGTGCCATTCCATTCGGGTTAATGCCGGAGGCTCCGGATCACCAGAGGAACTTGCCGCCAATGTGGTTCAGGGTCTTCGCCTGCTGTGCGCTTACGGCCAGACCAAAGGCATCAACGTGATTGTTGAAAATCATGGAGGCCATTCTTCCGATGGAGGCTGGCTGAGCAACGTTATTAAAGCGGTAAAAATGCCTAACGTGGGTACCCTCCCCGATTTTGGCAACTTCAGGATCAGTGAGGATAAAGAGTATGACCGCTACAAAGGTATGGAAGAACTGATGCCATTTGCCAAAGGAGTCAGTGCAAAATCTAATGACTTCGATAAAGACGGCAACGAAACCACCATCGACTTTGCCCGGATGATGCAGATCGTCAAAAAATCAGGCTATCATGGCTACATCGATGTCGAATATGAAGGCAGCAAATATACCGAAGAAGAAGGTATTATGCTGACGAAGAAACTATTGGAGAAATTGATCTGACGTAAGGGCGACCCGCGGCCGCCCCAACGAAATATCAATGATCAAACGCCGCGTCAAACGCAATATCCGACGATGGAAAATCTACGCTGTTAACATAATCGCAGGCTTCGGCGGCACC
>JAPLDV010000256.1 GCA_026391235.1 Bacteroidia bacterium
AACCACCATTCCTTTGAGAGGTTCCCCCTAGAAATAGCCAAAAAGCACCGATTCTTTGAAAAACTGAGCCGGACCGGTTTTTCGCTTTTGTTAGTCAATTTCCAGTAAATCATAATATTACATCGCAAATATGGGGTCTATGCGTCATACAAAAATAAGGGTTTTCCCCTATTGTTTTACGATAATTCGCAAGCGATCTTTGGTATGTGATTACGGATATACATATAATTTTTTCCCCTATCTTGTATAGCCAATTGACGTCAATTCTCTATAAGCAAAACATATCACCATGAAACTCTTATCATCCTATTTAACGATTCTGCTGCTCATGCTGGCTGCCGGTTGCGGAAAAAAGGCAGACAGCGGAAAGGCTGGGTCAAACAACGCCTTTTCAGCCTATATCCAGGGTCATACCTCCGGAATGATCGGATCAGGGGATTTTATCCAGGTTCTTCTCATCAATCCTGTCGAAGGATATCAGGCCGGAGAAGAATTCAAAGAAAAGCTGTTTGAATTTTCCCCTACCATAAAGGGTAAAACCTTTTTAGTCGCAAACAGCATTGTAGAGTTCAGGCCAGATAAGCCCCTTAAAAACGGCACCAGATTTAGCGCTGAATTCAAACTGGGAAAATTGGCCAATCCCTCTTTAAAACCTGGTTTGTTTACTTTTCAGTTTGAGGTAGTTGCCCTGGATTTTTCCGTTTCGATGGGAAGCATGATTTTCGGTGCGTACAATAAAGATAACCTGCTGAAATATGAAGGCCGGATTTTGTGCTCCGACCGAATGAATCCGATGGATGTTGCCAAAATGTTTCAGGTACAGGGCTCCCAAAAACGGATCCCGGTTAGCGTTGAGCAAATCAATGCTACCACTTTCCAGTACCGGCTGGATAGTATAGACAGGCTTGATCGATCCTATTCTATTAATCTCCAATGGGATGGAGGTAATTTGAAATTAAGGGAATCCGGCGGTTATGAGATTGAAGTTCCAGGTAAAAACGAATTCAAGGTTTTGAGCGTAAAAGTGGAACAAGGCGAAGAGCAGTATATCCGGATCGATTTTTCCGACCCGGTGGATCCATTCCAATCCCTGCAGGGTCTGGTTAATTTGGATGAGAGTGAGGATCTCCGGATTTCAAGGGTAAATAATGCAGTTTATGTTTATCCGAAAATCCGTTTAACCGGAGAAAAGCAACTGCGGATCGAAACCGGGATTCGCAGCGTAAACGGTAGCGTTTTAAAATCAGCCGGAAGTTTCAATCTCATCATGGACGCATTGGCACCAAAGGTGGAGTTTGTCGGAAACGGAAGCCTGATACCGGATTCAAAAGGTTTATTTCTGCCATTCCGGGCCGTTAGCCTTCGTGCAGTTGACGTCATTGTGTATAAAATATTCGCTAACAACATTCCGCAGTTTTTTCAATTCAACACATTGAATTCCAGTAATTATGTAAAGAATGTTGGCCGGCCGGTCTACCGCAAAACGGTCAGGCTCGACCTCAACACTGAAATCGACCTGCAACAATGGAATGTTTTTTCCATCGACCTCACCCCTCTGGTTAAGCGTGATCCAAAGGCCCTTTATAAGGTGGAGATCAGATTCCGGCTGCCTTTTGCCTTATCCGGATGCTCCGATGAACAATCCGCGGATATTACCTCCTATTTTCTTCCGGAATCATTTGACGAGGAATATCTGGCCGGTTGGAATTCCGATGTCTATTATTATGAGAATTACTATCCCGATGGATATAACTGGCAAAAGCGCGACAATCCCTGCGACGTCTCCTACTACACTCCGGAAAGGTTTGTGAGTAAAAATGTGCTCGCCACCAATCTGGGAATCCTGGTAAAATCTTACGACCACCGGAAATATACACTGGTGGTTACAAACTTATTAACAGCCACGCCAATGGCAGCTGCCAAGGTAAAGCTGTTTAATTTTCAGCAGCAACTGCTCGGCGAAGGAACGGCCAATACCGACGGAATTGCCGAGGTGATGGCGGATGATGTGCCTTATCTGGTGGAGGCCACTGCTGATAACCAAACCGGGTATCTGAGGGTCGACGATGGCTCATCTTTATCCACCAGCAGCTTTGATGTAGCCGGAGATGAGGTTAAAAAAGGGATTAAAGGATTTATCTACGGCGAAAGAGAAGTATGGAGACCCGGTGATACACTCTTCATGACCTTTATTTTGTCGGACAAGGACCGGTTACTGCCCGCAGATCAACCGGTTGTGATGGAGCTTTTCAATTCAAAGGGCCAGCTGGTTTCGAAACAGGTAAAAACATCAGGCAATAACGGGTTTTATTGTTTTCCTACCCCAACCAACAGCGATGATCCTACCGGTAACTGGCAGGCAATTGTTCAGGTTGGAGGGACCCGTTTCGAGAAGCAGCTGAAAGTGGAGATGATTAAACCCAACAGGCTAAAGATCAGTATCGATTTCACTAACAGTCCTTTGCTCTCAAACAGGCCGGGCCAAAAGGCAATGTTCCGTTCGGCCTGGCTGCATGGTGCAACTGCAGGAAACCTCCGCGCGGAGGTAAAGGTCCGCTTTACAAAACGACCGAATGTATTTAACGGTTATGCGAATTACCTCTTTGATGATCCGGTAAAAGTGTTTAACTCTTATGAGGAAACGGCTTTTAATGGATATCTGGATTCCGATGGTTATGCTGATTTTCCGATAAATTTTCAAGCCAATACCAATGCTCCCGGAATGCTGAATGCGATTTTCAACAGCAGGGTTTTTGAGCAGGGCGGCGATTTCAGCGCTGATATGATAGCGGTGCCATTCTCTCCTTTCGACCGGTACGTGGGCATCTCGGTGAGTGGGGCAGCAGAGCCCCGGCAGATTCTCGAAACCGGCAAAAATATTCCGGTCAATGTGGTAGTCCTTAACCCTGAGGGCGTGCCGGTAACTGCCAACCGATTGATTGCCAGGGTGTATAAGATCGAGTGGAGGTGGTGGTGGGGAGCTTCTGACGAAAACCTGGCTTCCTATATCGGGCGGAAAGATGCATCGGTGGTTCAGGAAACTGTGCTGAGTGCACCCGATGGCAAAGGAAGCTTTACGATACGTGTGGATGAGCCCGATTGGGGCAGATACCTGGTGATGGTTTCAGATCCTGAAAAAGGGCACAGCACCGGACAAATCATATATATCGACTGGCCGTCGTCAGCCGATCGCAGCGGCCGTGAAAATCCTTCGGGTGCTGCAATCCTGAGTTTCTCAGCCGATAAAAAGGTTTATCATCCGGGAGAGAAAGCTCAGATTACCTTTCCGGGCATGGAAAACTCGAGGGCCCTGTTAACGGTTGAATCAGGCATCCGGGTATTGGAATCGCGATGGGTGGAAGCCCAAAAGGGAGAAACCAGGATCAGTCTGGATATCACCTCAAATATGACACCTAACGTGTATGTTTACCTGACGCTTATCCAACCGCATGCCAGTAGTTCCAACGATATGCCAATCAGGATGTACGGTGTGATTCCGCTGATGGTGGAGGATCCGGATAGCCGGTTGACTCCAAAAATCAATCTACCTACCGAAATCCGGCCGGAACAGGATTACTCGGTGGAAGTATCGGAGCAGAACGGTAAGCCCATGACTTATACCCTTGCCGTTGTTGATGAAGGATTGCTCAACCTTACCCGTTTTAAAACACCGGATCCATGGAACTTCTTTAACCGGAAGGAGGCGCTGGGTGTTAAAACCTGGGATAATTTCAGTGATGTTTTAGGGGCGTACGGCGGCAGGCTCGAAAGTGTTCTCGCTATTGGGGGTGACGGAAGCCTGGTGAATCCTTCGGATCAAAAAGCCAACAGGTTTAAGCCTGTTATCAGTTTTATCGGGCCGTTTGATCTTAAGAAAGGCGGCCAGAACAGGCATACGTTAAAAATGCTGAATTACGTGGGCTCCGTGCGCGCCATGGTGGTGGCAGGTAACAATAGCGCCTGGGGATCGGCCGAAGCTTCCGCTCCGGTTAAAAAGCCGCTGATGGTGCTGGCTACTTTGCCAAGGATTTTGAGTTTCGGAGAACAGGTGGATGTACCTGTTAGTATCTTTACTCTTGATGATAAAATTAAAAACGTTGAGGTAAAGATTAGCGTCGGGGGCTCTCTTGAGTTAACCGGGTCCTCTAAATCCAGTTTGGCTATACCGAAAGTGGGTGAGGTGATGACCACTTTTACCCTGAAGGCAACTGACAGACCTGGTGTTGCCAAAATCCGGGTCGACGTAAGTTCGGGACAAGAAACGGCTTTTCACGAAATCGAGATCGAAATTCATAATCCAAACCCAACCATTTCGCGGATGGCCAGATTTGTCATTGAGCCTGGCAAGGAGGAAAAGCTGATTCCGGTTTTCGAAGGAGCTGCCGGAATGGTCCAGAGTTTTGTCGAAGTAGCTACATTGCCGTCATTCGACCTGGAGAAACATTTCAATTATCTGATCAGTTATCCGTACGGGTGTGTGGAACAAACCACCTCATCGGCTTTTGCGCAGTTATACCTGGGCCAGTTGACCGAACTGCCGGATAAAGAGGTGCAAAAGATCGAAAAAAATATTGCGGCCGCCATCCTCTCCCTGTCAAAATTCCAACTGCCTGACGGTAGTCTGGCTTTTTGGCCGGGAAGCCGTACCACCTCATCCTGGGGTACCACGTATGCCATGCATTTTCTATTGCTGGCTGAGCAAAAGGGGTACCTGCTGCCATCCGGATTTAAAAAGAAATTGATTAATTATCAGTCCAAAACATCCTCTGCCCCGGCAACTTCAGGAGCGTATCAATCCGACTATGAATTGCAACAGGCATACCGGTTATTTACCCTGGCACTCGCCGGGCAACCCAATCTGAGTGCCATGAACCGGATGGTTGAGCGCCCCATCCCCGATGTTAGTGCTTCGTGGATGCTGGCTTCGGCTTATTGCCAGATCGGTCGCTGCCAGGTAGCGGAGAAGCTGGTTCTTAATCTGAAACCAATACCTGCAAATACATACACTTTTCCGGGCACCACATTCGGATCGAACCTCAGGGATCAGGCGATTGTTTTGAATGCTTTAACCCTGATGGGGCGCGATTATGCCGCTTTCGATCTGGTGGAAAAGATTGCCAAAGAGATGCAGGAAAGTGAGCTCAGCACTCAAACGGCTGCTTATTGCCTGCAGGCGATTGCTGAATTTGCAGGAAAGAGGAAAAATCCCGGCAATCTGCACTTTAGCTTTTCTAACGGTTTAGCGAAAACGGATGTGAATTCAAAAAAAGCAGCATACCGTATTGTGTTGTCATCCTCGGATGAAAAGGGTGCTGTTCGCGTGGTTAATACCGGCAGCGATAAACTCTATGCAACAGTAACTTCGATCGGCCAGCCACCTATCGGCCAGGAGGAAAATAGTTATTCCAATCTGAAGATGACAGTGGAATATCTGGATTTGAATCACAATCCATTGTCGGTATCGATGATAAAACAGGGAACCGACCTTAAAGCGAAGGTAACTGTAGTAAATCCGGGAACTTACGGCCATTATGAAAACATGGCACTGAGCCAGGTTTTTCCATCAGGATGGGAAATAATTAATTTCCGGGTGACTGACCAGCAGAGCTTTGTGGTGGAAAGCCCGTACGAATAC
>JAPLDV010000371.1 GCA_026391235.1 Bacteroidia bacterium
GATTGAGAAAATCTCTTTGGCCGCTGAGGGAGGCTGTAAGTGCTTTGGAGAGATCGGATTCACCGTTAATTAATAAATCCACCGGTATTTACTTCAAGGATATATATGATCACATCATCGCTATTATCGATACCGTAGAGACTTTTCGGGATATGCTCTCCGGAATGCTGGATATTTATCTTTCCACAATAAGCAACAGGCTAAACGAAGTTATGAAGGTACTGACAATTATTGCCACCATTTTTATGCCGTTGACGTTCATTGCCGGAGTATACGGCATGAATTTCAAGTATATGCCGGAGCTTGAATTCCGTTGGGGTTATTTTTGCGTTTTAGGGATTATGCTGGTTGTCGCTCTGCTAATGGTGAGGTATTTCAAAAAAAAGAAGTGGATCTAGCTGTTTTTAATTTTATTGCATTAGATAAAAATATATGATGAAATTATCTATGTAGATTATAAAAATCAGGAGGCTTTAGTATGCAAGTTTTCGAAGCAAGCGATATCGTGGAAGTTGCCATCAGAATTGAAGAAAATGGCGTTAATTTTTATAAATTTGCCGAACAGATCGCCAAACAGGAAGAAGCGAAAAAACTTTTTGCCCATCTGGCGCAGGCGGAAGTTATTCATAAAAAAACTTTTGAAGGTATCTTTGCGAATATGGAAAAATACAATCCACCGGAGCAGTACGCCGGTGAATACAGCGCCTATTTGCGCTCTTATGTGGATAATAACCTTATTTTTACGAAAGAAATCATGGATAAACAACTGGCGAATGTGAAAGATACCGTTGCCGCTTTTGATTTTGCCATGCAGCGCGAGTTGGATTCCATTTTGTATTATCACGAAATCAAGAATCTCGTTCCCGCAGCACAGCATGAGGCCATAGAAAAGATTATCGAAGAGGAGAGAAAGCATTACGCCGCCCTGGTCGATATGAAAAAACGTTGCACATCCTGATGATCCAATACAACTGACTATTAAAAAAGCCGCCCCACAAGGCGGTTTTTTTCAGGAGAAAGGTGCAACGGCATGCGAATCATCCGCGCCCAAAGAATGCCAACCGACCAAAACGATAACCACGCTGTCAGGAATAGTTTTTACGGATATACCGAACAATCAAGGCGCTAATGATGATGTACCCAAAAAGGATGAAGATCCTAGCTGGAGTATGGGGAAGCCCCAAAAGCAACAATAAGAATATTACGATTTGCAGCGGCCAAGCTAATTTGGCAAGTAGAGACATAGTGACCTCCTTGTTTGTATGCAGCCTAACTACTGTTTATATGGATCGTTGCTAATACTTCAATCACTGAAGATTACAGGTTGTAACCTAGCATAAATTTACAAGTTTGGAAATTGAGGAGGAAGTTATCAATAATCTTGACACTTACTGTCAAGTTCTGTTTAGGGCACATTAATACCACCAAATTATACTGTGCTTATTTTTGTGCTTGTCATATCTGATAATGTGCCGACTCTGCTATTCACACTATTTTTATGGATTTAAGCCTCTTCTTTTTAATTCTAATCGGACATCGATTCTGCGTGCCCTTAAATCATCGGCTGTGTACCCCGAACCACCCGTGCCAACGCCTACGCCACCTCCAACTTCACGTCCAAAACTGCCAATTCCGATGCTGAATTGCGGGCTTGACTGTTTCTCCTGACGCTCAATTTCATCGCTGAGACTGTAGTAATAGCGAAGGATATTTTCATTGCTCATAGTTTTATAATCTTCAGATAGCAACGCTTTTGACTTTTCTGCGCATCCTAAAACAAAAATCACAGCCGAAAGTATAATAATTAACATGGCAATATTTCGTATCGTCTTCACCATAATTATTATTCTCCTCATAATAGTGGCTTTCTGACCTGCCCTTAATAATTTTACCACATATTAAGTTAGAGTTCAGCAGTTTGCCAGAAAACTAACTTATCTGCTGGATCAGTTTCCGGGGGGGCAAGTCAACTACCACTTCTTGGCAACAACATCTGCCAGATCAGATCGGAGCTTTCCCACTTGAATAGTATCCTGTTCTCACTTTGACGTACTATGGATGTACCCTTTTCTCCCCTTATAATCTTTAACACAATTGCCCAAACCGATCATCAGGGCAAGTCGGCACAGTAAAAAATCCGGTACAAGTCCTCGCGATATCATTCCGATATAGATCTGCCACGGGATGACGACAAGGTGATGCTGTTTTTTCAAACCTTTTTCAACAATTCCTTTTGCAATAATATCGTGGTCTTTAACCGGCGGTGCAAGGAGGCGGCCCAAGGCATTGAGCTTAAATCCTTCAAACATGCCGGTAAGTATGTTTCCCGGGTGGACCGATGTGAATTTTACCCCCTTTTTACCAGCCGCCATGACCTCTAAACGCAGTACATCGGTGAGCCCCCATACCGCCCACTTGGAAGTTGTATAAGCGGACAGACCCGGTGCACTCATTATGGCAACGCCAGAAGAAACATTTACAATGTGTCCTGAGTCTCGCTGTATCATATCCGGCAGAAATTCGTGGATGGAATAAAATAGGGCATTAACATTGACATCCATTTGTTTGACATGATTTTCCACCGGCTGTTCCCAGAACATGCCATTCCTGACGTATCCGGCGTTATTAATCAGAATATCCACGCGGCCCATATCTTTTTTAGCCTGCATGGCCAGTTCGTGTACGCGGTCCTTATCGGATACATCACACTGGTAAGGAAATACTTTCCCGCCTGCTTCCTTCAGTTCTTTTGCCGCCGCATCCAGATCTTTTTGGCTTAAGTCCCAGATCGTCACGTCGCATCCTTCTTTAACCAAACGCCTGCATGTCGCCAGCCCAATTCCCATCGCACCGCCTGTCACAATTGCTTTTTTCCCACGTAATTCAATCATGCATTGCCCCTTTTATAATTTATTGGTCGATGTAAAGCCGGAGATAAAAATTAATAATACCCTTTTACTTAGCTGAAGTATAGGAGGAGCGGACTTATGTGTCAAGAATATTTTGGCTACAAGATATGAGCGTGAATTGTATTTATTACAGATTGAAAGCTTGTATTTTAATCAAAGTTTCCTTAGAAGAGGAAGTACGTATCAAACGAAAGAACCTTTTTTTGTTTCAAATGCTGCTTCATATTTTAGGGCTATTCAAACAAGTTCAGATGCGAGGCGCGCAAAAAGCGGGCCGCGAGGCGTATATAGGAATACGTTGAGCGGAGCGTTTTGCAACGCAACACCGCAGACCATGGTGCCCTTCAGGGTATGGGCGTGTTGCAAAAGCCTTCGGCTTTTGCCAGCAAGGAATTGTTTCTATTTTTATTGCGCCTTCCTAACGGAAACGCGCTTCCGGTCAACAGCCCTCTCAATGTTTCAGACCGTATTTCTTCAGCTTATATCGCAGCATCCTTTCCGATATGCCTAGAATTTCGGCAGCTTTTGTCTGGTTATCCTGCGTTTTTTCCATTGATTCAACAATTAATTGTTTTTCCAGTTCTTCCACTGAGTCCCGCAAAGGACCGGATAATATTTTTTTTAAATTTTCATTAAATG
>JAPLDV010000531.1 GCA_026391235.1 Bacteroidia bacterium
AAACACCTCGGCTTTGCCGACAGTCAGAACGACTATTATAATTACGGGTTCTGAAGTCCGTTCTGTCGTTTTGTCACACATACCTGATTGGCACAATGCTTGAATAGTTAGCATAACTAATAATTGATATCCCGCAAACCATGGGCAAAATAATAGGTATAGATCTCGGAACCACTAATTCGTGTGTTTCCGTTATGGAAGGGAATGAACCCGTAGTTATTCCCAACAGTGAAGGAAAAAGAACCACTCCTTCTGTCGTAGGTTTCATTGAAAATGGTGAGCGTAAAGTTGGCGATCCTGCTAAACGGCAAGCTATTACCAATCCAACGAAAACTGTTTCCTCGATTAAGCGATTTATGGGGGAGCGTTATAGCAATCTCGATAAAGAGATTCGCCGGGTTCCTTTTCATGTACACCAAGGTGAAAATGATACCCCGCGGGTAGTTATCGACGATCGCAAGTATTCACCGCAGGAGATTTCAGCGATGGTGCTTCAGAAGATGAAAAAGACTGCAGAAGACTATCTGGGTCAGGAAGTTACCGATGCCGTTATTACAGTTCCGGCCTACTTCAACGACTCGCAGCGCCAGGCCACCAAGGAAGCCGGTGAAATCGCCGGTCTCAAGGTGCGCCGGATCATCAATGAACCAACCGCAGCCGCCCTGGCTTATGGATTGGATAAAAAAGGCAAGGATATGACAGTCGCTGTTTTCGACCTTGGCGGCGGTACTTTTGATATATCCATACTTGATTTGGGTGATGGCGTTTTCGAAGTAAAATCGACCAATGGCGATACCCATCTCGGTGGTGATGATTTCGACCAGATGGTAATCGACTGGCTTGCAGGAGATTTCTTGCGCGAAGAAGGTCTGGATCTCCGTAAAGATCCTATGGCCCTCCAGAGATTGAAAGAGGCTGCAGAAAAAGCAAAAATCGAACTTTCAAGTTCAACTTCAACGGAGATCAACCTTCCGTATATCATGCCCGTGAACGGGATTCCGAAACATCTGGTTAAAACCCTTACCCGTGCAAAATTTGAACAACTGTGCGATAAGCTGATTCAATCGACCATCGAACCTTGCCGTAAAGCCGTTAAAGACGCAGGAATAACTACCGCCAAAATTGATGAGGTAATTCTCGTTGGCGGATCAACCAGGATACCGGCCATTCAGAAAATTGTAGAAGATTTCTTCGGAAAAACCCCGTCAAAAGGAGTAAACCCTGATGAGGTTGTTGCCGTTGGTGCAGCCATCCAGGGCGGTGTACTGAGCGGTGAAGTTCATGATGTTCTGCTGCTCGACGTAACTCCGCTTTCATTGGGGATCGAAACCCTTGGCAGCGTGTTCACAAAACTGATCGAGTCGAATACAACCATCCCTACCAAAAAGACCGAAACATTTACCACTGCCGCTGACAGTCAGCCTTCGGTGGAGATCCATATATTACAGGGTGAAAGAACGATGGCAGCACAAAACCGCACCATCGGGCGATTCCATCTCGACGGGCTACCTCCGGCACCCCGCGGAATTCCTCAGATCGAAGTTACTTTTGATATCGATGCAAACGGCATCCTCCATGTTTCGGCAAAAGATAAAGGAACCGGACGCGAACAGAAAATCCGTATCGAAGCTTCATCAGGATTAACAGATGCCGAGATCAAACGGATGAGGGACGAAGCTCAGCAATTTGCCGATGAGGATAAAAAGCAGCGCGAGAGGGTTGATAAGCTCAACCATGCCGACACCCTGATCTTCCAGACCGAAAAACAGCTGAAGGAATTTGGCGATAAACTGCCGGCCGACAAAAAGCCTCAGATTGAAGATGCACTGGCTAAACTTAAAGAAGCTCACAAGGTACAGGATATCGATGGTATTGATAAAGCTACTGCCGAACTCAACAGGGTCACAAGGTACAGGATATCGATGGTATTGATAAAGCTACTGCCGAACTCAACAGGGTGTTCCAGGCTGCCTCCGAAGAGATGTATCGCCAGAGCCAGCAGTCAGGCCCGCAACCGGGTGCAGGCCAGCAGGATCCGGGAATGGGATCAGATCCGGGAGCCGGCAGGAAAAAAGATTCTGAAGTAACAGATGTTGACTTTGAAGAAGTGAAATAATAAACATACATTGAAAATGGAAACACTAATAGGTAAAAAAGCCCCTGAGTTCAGTGCAAAAGCAGTGATCAACGGCAATGATTTTGCAGATAATTTTTCTCTCAGCCAGTATCTTGGCAATAAGGATGTGATCTTCTTTTTCTATCCTCTTGATTTTACATTTGTTTGCCCAACAGAACTAATTGCATTTCAGGATAAACTGACCGAATTTGAAAAACGGGGCGTAGCCGTGGTTGCCTGCTCAGTGGATTCAAAATACTCACACTGGGCCTGGTTGAACACCGAGCTGAAGAACGGCGGTATAAAAGGCGTGACATACCCGATAGTAGCGGATCTGACGAAAACCATTGCTTACAATTATGGTGTACTGGCAGGCGATTACGATTATGATGAAAATGGCAACCTGACTTTCACCGGAGCTGCCCAGGCGTATCGCGGATTGTTCCTGATCGATAAGAACGGCGTTGTCCGACACAGCGTGGTCAATGACTTCCCTTTGGGCCGCAGTGTGGATGAAGCCCTGCGAATGGTTGATGCCCTGCATCATTTTGAGGAATTTGGAGAAGTTTGCCCGGCAAACTGGCACCAGGGTGATAAGGCTATGAAAGAAACCGCTGAAAGCGTAGCCGCATATCTTGGTTCTAAATAAAAGATTTTTCTTAAAGGTAATAATCTGCAAAGGGTTGCGTTCAAAAGAGCGCAACCCTTTGTATTTTTGTGCGGAAACAAATACCATGTGGAAATTAATAATCATACCGATTCTGGGATTCAGCCTGCAAGCCGTCGGGCAGCACGACACCCTTAACCGCACTGATAACCAGGGAAGGAAAACAGGACACTGGATTTCCAATGATCCTGCAGGGGCGAAAGTTTATGAAGGTTTTTTTCGTGAAGGGCGGCCGGTTGGCCGGTTTCTGCGGTTTCATGCCAACGGAAATACCCGTGCGGAGATGAATTATCTTCCCGATGGTATCCGGGTGGAAACCAAACTATTTGATCCTGAAGGCAGGTTGAGAGCCGAAGGCACCTATCTGAGCCAGCGGAAAGATGGCCAATGGTCATTCTATTCAGAGAAGAAAAACCCGGTTTACCGGATTCATTACATTGATGGCAAGGTGAATGGTGAAGCCTTGCGGTATGATGCCAATGGTGCTCTCATTGAACAAACCCAATGGATCCGAAACTCGCTCAATGGCTTACAAATCATCTTTTATCCTGACAATAAACCCCAGGCAAAAATAAATTATCGCCAGGGAGTCATCGATGGCCCTTACGAATTGCTTTTCCCGGATGGAAGGACCGAAGTTCTGGGCACCTATTCTTCCGGGTTAAAAATGGGTAAATGGGTTTATTATCAGACGGATGGACAACCGGATTATATTCTGAACTATGAAAAGGGAGTTCTTCTGAATCCGGAAATTCTGGATGCCCGGCAGCGGGAATCCTTCGACCGGTATGAAAAGAACCGTCGCTTGCTCAAAGACCCACAGGATTTTCTGAATAATCCCGAAGAATTGATGATCAGATGATTACATTATGCAACGAATAGTTAAAATTCAATCAGTTGCTTGCCGTGGCTTTTCCTTTGCGGCTCTCTGCGAAGCATCCGCGTCATCCGCGTTCCATTTTGTATATTTGCAAAGCGGCTTTATGTAAATATTCAGAGATTAGCAAAAAGATAGCCCATGAAAAAAACAGGAATGGTGATTGTGATGCTGCTGCTGGCTTTTCAGGCCAGGCCTCAAACAGCTCCCGGCAAATACTGGGTTCAGTTCACCGATAAGGCAAATACCCCCTATTCAATCAGTCAGCCGAAGGATTTCTTATCTGATCGTGCCATCGAGAGACGAGCGCGATATAAAGTCTCCATACATGAACAGGATCTCCCGATTGATCCAGCTTATCCGGATTCGCTCAGGAAATTAGGAGTAACGGTTTTGAACCGGTCGAAATGGTTTAATGCCGTAACAATTTATACCACAGATACCACCGTTCTGTCAAGGATCCGGCAGCTAAGCTTTGTCAGGCAACTGAAATGTGTCAGGACTACAAAATCTTCAAGGTCGGTTAATGACAAATTTTCATCCGAATTTCTTTCCGCTTCAAATATTATCGGTCAAACTGATACAACTATTTTACAGTATGGCCAGGCCACTCGCCAGGTGGGCATGTTAAACGGTCACATACTTCATAACCAGGGGTTCCAGGGACAGGGGATGGTTATAGCGGTACTTGATGCCGGATTCAGCAATGTCAATTCAAATCATGCTTTTGATACCCTATGGATGCGGAACCAGGTGCTGGGAAACTGGGATTTCGTAAATAACCGGCCTGTTGCTTTCGACGGACATCCGCATGGTGCACAGGTTTTGTCAATCATGGGTGGAAATCTTCCGGCTCAGCTGGTAGGATCAGCACCAAAAGCATCTTATTATCTGCTTATTACGGAAGATGCTGCGCGCGAATACCTGGTTGAAGAAGACAATTGGGTGTCTGGTGCCGAATTTGCTGACAGTGTTGGGGCCGATCTGATCAATTCATCTCTGGGGTATTCCATTTTCGATGATCCTTCAATGAACCATACTTATGCTGATATGAATGGGAAAACAGCCCGCATCACCATCGCTGCCGATATTGCCTGCACCAAAGGGATTCTTGTGGTTTCCAGCGCAGCAAATGAGGGAGCCAAAGCCTGGCATTACATTACAGCACCGGCAGATGCCGATAGCATCCTCACGGTTGGTGCGGTGGATTCGCTTGGCAAATATGCCTACTTCAGCTCCACCGGCCCGACTTTTGACGGGAGGGTTAAACCGAATATTGCCGGACAGGGGCTATATACCGCACTGGTAAATACTGACGGCAATGTGATCCGTGGCAGCGGAACATCATTCAGTTCTCCGCTGATTTGCGGGCTCACAGCCTGCCTGTGGCAGGCCAACCGGTCACGCAGTCCGATGGAAATCATCAAAGCCATTCAGGAGAGTGCTTCGCAGGCCAATTCACCAGATTCCCTGCTCGGATTTGGAATTCCCGACTATGGAAAGGCTTTGTTCCTGATCCAGGGAATGGACCCCATACATCTTGATAAAGAATCACTTTTCCGGGTTTACCCCAATCCGTTTACGGCTAATCTGACAGTTGATTTCTACTCCCATGACAGGCAGGAAATTATTATTGAGTTGGTAAGTGCAACAGGCGAATTGATGTATAAAAGAATAGCCGAAGTAGGCTATACTTCGATTAACAGATTAGATATCTATGAATTCCAACACATCGCCCCCGGGATCTATTTTCTCAGGATCATTACCAAAACAGCACAACATCAGCATCAGGTTGTTAAGGTTCGGGAATAATGTCAAAAAATATTTCGGATGACGGAGCAGGAACCCCTGGGGCTTTTTGAATTAAACCGGCAGATCCGCCTGAACATCCAGTCGGGATTTCCGGAAGCAATATGGGTGGTGGCCGAAATCAGCGATTTTACAGTCAACCGCAACGGCCATTGTTATCTCGAACTGATCGAGAAGGAACCCGATGGCGACCGTATTCTCGCCAGATCGCGTGCAACCATCTGGGCCTCAGCTTACCGGATGCTCCGTCCTTTCTTTGAATCTGCTACCGGACAGGAACTGATGCCTGGGATTAAAATACTGGTAAGAGCAGACGTAGAATTCCATGAATTGTACTCAATAAGCCTGAATATCAGGGATATCGAGCCCAGCTTTACCATCGGAGATCTGGCACGAAAACGCCAGATGATCATACGGAAACTCGAAGAAGCAGGTGTTTTTGACATGAACAAAGAGCTGGAAATGCCTCTCGTACCTCAAAAAATTGCTATTATTTCTTCACCAACGGCGGCCGGTTATGGCGATTTCAATGACCAACTCATTAATAATCCTTCCGGGTACATTTTCTATACGCATCTATTTCCGGCTGTTATGCAGGGAGAAGAAACCGGACCCTCCATTATCGGGGCTCTCGATGTGATTGCCGGTTATGACCATTTCTTTGATGCCGTGGTAATCATTCGCGGTGGCGGTTCAAAGCTTGATCTCAGCAGCTTCGATAATTATGATTTGGGATTAAATGTCGCGCAATTTCCTCTTCCGGTGATTACCGGGATTGGCCATGAACAGGATGATTCCATCATAGACCTGGTTGCTCACACACGTTGTAAAACCCCCACCGCCGTAGCTGAATTTCTGATCGGCCGGGTCGAAGAATTTGAAGTCCGCCTGGATGATTCCGTTCTATCGACGGTTGAAATCGTTCACTCCTGGCTTGCAGACGAAAAAAGTTCGATCGCAAGGATAATGGAAGGAATGAGACTCCGCGTTAAAGGATTTACCGATTATCGGAAATTGGCACTGACTCAGATGCTTGTACATTCAAGAAGTTCTGTAGCCCAATATTTCCGGCTAAAACATGATTCGTTAGCTCGATTCGAACAGGTATCCGACTGGAAAAATCCGGTAAACATTCTCAAAATGGGTTACTCCATCCGTTCACGGGTGAGGGTGGCTCCGAGGGTAATTCCGAGCTACAATAATATCATCCCTCCGGGAAAACCCAAAGTGATCACTGAAACCCTGATACCTGATACCCGATACCCGATACCTGAAACCCGATACCCGATACCCGATAACTTCCTCCGCCATGAACCTACGTCCCCGAATGCTCTCGAAAACAGATGAGATCGAAAAGATCATCAACGAAGCCCAGGTGTGTTATCTGGGTATGTCGGAAGATAATAAGCCTTATGTACTACCGATGAACTTTGCTTATGATGCGGGAGCTCTGTATTTGCACGCGGCACCGGAAGGATATAAACTTGAGGTATTGAGGGCGAATCCCAATGTTTGCATCAATTTCAATACCGGCAATGAAATATTTCACCGGCACAAGGAAGTGGGCTGCTCGTGGGGAATGAAATTTAAAAGTGTTAACGCATTCGGTAACGCCTGTTTTATTGATGACTATGCCGAGAAATACAGGATTATGCAACTATTTATGGTTAAGTTTTCAGGTGAAAATTATGAATTTTCTGAACCTTCCATCCGGAATGTAGCAATCATTAAGGTAGAGGTTGAGAAGATGACGGGGAAGGTATACGGGTACTGAAGAGATGTCGTGCAGCGTTGAGAGGTCCCCGCTTTC
>JAPLDV010000499.1 GCA_026391235.1 Bacteroidia bacterium
CTCCCGTGAGTTATTCAACGCTTGTATGGTGAATGTTTTGCCTTTGCCAAGGTCGATGGTTACAGTGCCGAACAAAGGGCTACCTATGGCATAATATGGACTCCCAGGGGTAACCGGATAGAATCCCATAGCGCTCAAAACATACCACGATGAAAGTGATCCCATGTCTTCATTTCCGCATAAACCACCCGGGCCGGTACGGTAAAGTTCTTCACAAACCTGCCTGACCCGCTGTTGTGTTTTCCAGGGCTCTCCCGCATAGTTATACAGGTATGCAACATGATGAGAGGGTTGGTTGCCCTGAACATATTGTCCGATCGTGCCTACAACACCCACATATTTCGGAGGAGTAATATTCGGGCTCATCTCAAAGAAAGTATCCAGTTTTGCCGTAAAAGCTTTATTGCCGCCAAACAGGTCGATAAGCCCCTGTAAATCATGCTGTACCGACCAAACATATTGCCAGGCATTGGATTCAGTATAGTAGCGGTTCGGGCGCCGGCCAACTAAAAGAGGATCGAAATATTTGTAATACGAATGCTCTCCGTCTTTCACAATTTCCTGTTCGCGTCCGTTCAATTCCTCAAGCCAGGAGCCATCAGCTTTTCTCGGGCGCATGAACCGGGTTTGGGTATCCCATAAATTCCGGTAATTGTTCGCCCGTTTCATAAATAGCCCGTAATCTTCATTTTTCCCGAGTTCTTTAGCCAATTGAGCGATGCACCAATCGTCGTAAGCCAGTTCCAATGTGTTTGGAACCGACTCAGTTACTTTATCCACAGGGGTATATCCCAATTCCTTGTAAAAAGTGAGGCCCGATCTTCCGGCATAATGCGGAACAGGAGGCTGTGGCAATTCAAGTGCCTTTTTACGCATGGCATCGTAAAGAAAATTCACATCGAAATCCCGGTAACCTTTCAGATAAGCATCAACGATAATCGGGATCAGGTGATCGCCGACCATGGTTTCACCAAAAACATTGAGAAAATGCTGCGCCGGGAGCCATCCGTAATCCTTCGTTTTTGCAACGATCGACCTGATAAAATCATTTACATGCTCTGGCGCAATAATTGTCAAAAGGGGATGCTGAGACCTATAAGTATCCCAGCATGAGAACGATCCGTAAAAATCATACCCTTTGGCTTCATGCACTTTTTTGTCCGATCCGAAGTATTTTCCGTCAACATCCTGAGATATATATTGTGCCAGCAGGGAGTGATATATGGCCGTATAAAAAATCTCTTTCTGATCATCAGTGGCACCATCAATTTTAATCCGCGACAACTCTTTGTTCCATATTTCACGTCCATCATTTCTTATCCGGTCAAAATCCCAGTTGGGGATTTCAGCATTCAAATTTATCCGGGCACCTTCAACACTCGTATAGGAGATCCCTACTTTAACCAGGATCTGTTCATTTTCTGCTGTTCTGAAAGTGACGAAGGCCCCGATATTCTTGCCATTTTCGCCATCCTTATAAGGGAATATACTCCCTCCGGATTCAGGAGTTTTATAATCGTTATCGAATGTACCGTAATAGGCAAAAGGTTTACTGAATTCAGCAACGAAATATATCTTGCCAAGTCCGGCACTTTTAACGCCTTCAATCAGGTTATTATTTAATATTTTTAATTCCGACAGGTCCTCTGATGAATTATTCCCGATCTGATGTCCCAAATCTAAAATGATTCTGGAATTTTCGGATTTCGGAAAAGTATAACGATGAAAACCGGCTCTTTTTGTCGAGGTGAGTTCTGCTCTGATGTGATAGTCCTTTAGAAGAACAGAATAGTATCCCGGAGAAGCAATTTCATCGGCATGGCTGAATCTTGAACGGTACCCTTCATCGGGATTTTCCAATGGACCCGGAACAGTTTGAAGTTTATTCCCCACCGTGGGCATCAGCAGGATATCTCCCCCGCTCACCATTCCGGTACCGCTCCAGTGCGTATGGCTGAACCCCATAATGGAGCTTTCGGAATAGATATAGCCGGCAGCGTAAGTCCAGCCCTGGGTGTTCATGTCAGGACTTACATGAACCATGGCAAATGGCAGGGATGCCCCGGGGAAAGTATGTCCGAAAAAATCGGTTCCGATAAATGGATTTACGTAATCTAGCGGATTCCCGGATTGGGCATTTGCTGAGTTTTGACTTCCTGTGCCAAGAACAAAACTTAGGAGAAACAGGAGGATGAAGAGACGCTTCATAACGATACTTATTAGAATTTCGAACTAATTATTCTGATTAATTCATAAACTTAGTGGATTCTTTGTGCCTTAGTGCCTTTGTGGCAAGGAATATTTAAAGCACAAAGTGACCACCGTTTTAAAAGCGAACATCTTTAAGCTATAACAAAAAAGCTGCCCCCTAAAATAAGGGGACAGCCTTCCTTTACCTAATCCAAAATAACCAAACCTTAAAAAAATCTTTTAGCGATTTGCCTGCATTTTTGCAGAAGTTTCATTACTTAATACTAATAGGGCTTACCTGTACCCTGCAATAGCCACATCCTGGAATAAGTATGATCTTTACTTTGGCCTGCCGGAACATAGCTGGTTGCTTCCAATTTGCTAACAGCCTCATTATAATTAACCAGGTATTTTGGATCCTGACTTGGAACCGGGTACATGAAGCGCAATGGCAATGCCGCTCCATATTGAGTAACCGGACCCACAATGAAAACAGGATAACCTGTTGCACGCCAACTAAACCACGATTCAACATTGAGCCATAAGGATATCCATTTCTGTTCAATGATCCTTTCCAGGGTGTTACCGGCACTGGAATAACTGACTTTGGGATTGTTGTAGTAGGTGTCGAAACTAAATCCATTAACGCCATCGGTAATACCCCACCTTTTCAGAGAAGCCACAATACCATTTTTGTAATGGCCCTCCGGATCGGAAGCTGAAAAACCTCCTCGTTGTGCTGCCTCAGCCAACAAAAACTCAACTTCGCTGTACATCATCAGGTCCATCTTGATGTAA
>JAPLDV010000282.1 GCA_026391235.1 Bacteroidia bacterium
GATATCCTGGGTCCCGTTTCCATGATGAAAATCGATATCCAGAATACCAACTTTCCGGGTTCCTCCGATGGTCAGACTGCCACTGTCCTGCAGATATTTCGCTGCAAGAGCTGCATTATTTATGAAGCAATAGCCGCCGGTGAAATCATATCCTGCATGATGTCCCGGAGGACGGCAGAGTGAAAAGACGGCTGGCTCACCGTTAAGCAGATGGCGTGCCCCCGTGAGGGCGGTAAATGCTGAATAGCGCACCGCTTGCCAGGTACCCTTAACGATCATGGTGCAGCTGTCGGTCATGTAATATCCCGCCTTTCCCAGCGGACTGGGAGGCGGTGACTCGCCCCTCAGATGGCCGATCGCGAAAAATTCCGGCATGATGCCCTCGCTCCAGAGCCCATCGGCAATCCACTCATCGAAAGCGGTCTCCAGATAATTTAGATAGCCGGGCTCATGAGTTTTCCGGAAGTGATCAGCCTCAAAAACTTCCGGTTTTTTCAGTTCTACCCCCGGAATATCCATAAGCGCTTCCAGAATAAGCTCAGCGCGCTCGGGGGATTCCCCGTAAGCCTCAACCTGGTTTGAAATGAATTCCTTGGGTGGATTATGCAGAATCTGATGCAGGGAATAAACAGCGATCATGCTTAAAAAAAATATTAATCGATGATATTCGGGTCAAGCTTCTGGATATAGGCAAGCATCTCCTTAGCTATATCACTGACCAGAATAATCTTGCTGTAATCCAGTTCCACGTTGTTCAGGTACTGCAGGATCAGGGTATCGCCGATCCTTGATTCCGGCAGGATCCCCGCAAAGAAGAACCCAAGCTTTTCAAATTCCCCGGTCATCCGGTAGGTTGCCGGATCTTCCAGACGGAGGAAAAGGTTAATGGAGGCTATATGCTGCAGGCAGAATCCTTTCAAAGCTTTACGTATCTGCCTGATCGTATCGGATCCGTATGATTCGATAAAGATCTCGGCACATCCCTCCAGTTCGTTTACTCCGGTGTGGATAACCGCGTCAACCTGGTTGTATATTGTCGGGCCAGCCGCCGGGGCCAGATAATTATGACTGGCTCCAACATGGTTGAAAAGCTTGGATATCATATCTTTATGATGGGCAGGAGCATACAGGTTATGAACAGCCGGAGGCATGGTGTACCGGTAGCAGAGGGCAACACTGATCCGTTGTGACTCCTCGCCGGAGATTCCCTTGAATTTCCACGAAGCCGGACTGGTAGCCAGCAGGAGTCCGCAATCATTGATCTGGAACTTGATCATCGACTTCTGCGTGAACGGGTGGTTGGTCACCGCATAGGCATAGATCCCGCGAAGCTCCCTCATTTTGGGCACCTGAAACAGGTAATCAACCAACCGGTTGAGCGCTCCCTGGCCCCGGAACTCCACGTTAACGAATACGAAGGTCAGTTCGGCACTGGTATCATCGGGATACTGATATAGCAGGGCCGAATGGCCCATGAAAACGTTATCCTTAGTAACCGCCACCGCAGAGATCATCTCGGAAGTCCGGTTCATCTTCACCAAACGCTCCGGATAGTAAATATGATCATCAAAAAAGGTGTACCCGTGGGTTTTATAGGCGCAACGCGAAACCTCGATGGCCTCATGTTCCTCCAGTCCGCGGACGTCGTACTCAATCTTTTCGGTGATAACACCGGGAGCCTCCTGTGCCATGACCGTTTCATCCTGCTGCTGGCGGCCGGAGCCATCGGCCAGGTATTTGATCATTACCGTTTCCTTACCCTGCGGACCCAGATTGCGGAACGACAGGTCATCCATCATTTTCTGAATGAGATAGATCCCCAGTCCTTTTGTAGAGAACTCATCCAGATTTTTGGTCAGTTCGAATTTTTTAATCTGATCGGGATCGAATGGAATACCCATCTCTTTCAGGGTGATTTTTATTCCTCCCGGGATTTTTTCCAGGATGATATCAAATGTTGGATTTTCCTCATCATGCGTGTGAACCATGATGTTTGAAACGGATTCCTCGATGGCTATATCGATCTGGTTCAGTTCATCACCCGAAAAGCCGGCTTCTTTCGCCACTTCAATCACAAACGACTGAACCATAAATGAATAGCTCAGTTTATTGGGGAAGGTCATTTTTATGGATTCATGATTTTCCATTGGTGTGGGAATTGTTTTAATCGTTGTGAATATGTCGATTACGGTCTCAGACCAAAGATACAAAATAAAATGACGCAAACCAGGGAGGGTATCCTACTGAATGATGGCCTTCCTGACCGCTATCTCCTTGCCGGTGTTGACCTTCAGATAATAAACTCCCTTTGCACAATGGCTGGCATCGATCTCTTCCTGAATGCCGTAAACGTGACCATCTGGATCACCTCGAAGGTTTTTGTGCCGAAATCTCAGTAATGGTCAGCGAAAACGAGCCTGCCATCGGCATCAGTCACGCACGCAGCGGACAGAAAAACCGCTTGCACGGGGAGTGATAGACCGGCCTATGCCGGCATTGAGATTGTACAGATCCCGGTTCCATGCGTTGGATGATCCATTCCCGGAGCAGGACCAGAAGAAAGCATAGCCTTGCAGGGATTCAAAAAACCCGGTAAAGGTATAGGTTCCTCCCGGAGGGGCATTGAATCCACTACTGTTATTGGTTGATTGATTGTTACCGATGGTACCGGCTTCTGAGCTGATTGCCCAGCCTGAAGCCGAGGCCATTGATTTACCTATGTCATCTCCGCTACCACCATAGCCATATCCGTTATTGGTAAGGTAATCGGTCAAAATCGTCCATTCCCCATCGCCCGGCAGATGCCATCCGTTGGGACAAATACCCTTTACTCCGCTCGGAACCGAGGTACTGCTTGATCCTCCGTTCATTGCTGCAGACCAATTGTAAAGTACGCCATAGATAACATAGTTGAATTGCAGCTTTGCCTCGGAAATACTTGTGCCGTAATAGTCGTAAACGTAGTAGCGCTTTTCGGTATCCGACGGGTTACCAAAGGCACTTAAAGCTGGCAGGTAGGCCAGGTTCTCGGCCATCCAGGTTTGGGTGCCAATTTTTACTGTTTTATAAGAACGCCCATCAGGATCAACACAATCACCGCTGGTACCCTCAACGGTAACCTGGTGGGTTTCGGTATCTGTCAATCCGCCTTCATCTTTCACTTCCAGTACAACGGTATAAGTCCCTGGTTGAGAATATTGGTGGGTGGCCGTTTTCCCGGTGGTAAAGCCGGTCCAGTTTCCGTTGTTTTCCCAATCCCACCGAATTTGAAGACTATTTAAAGAGGTTTCATTATCAGTGCTTACCGATGCGTCAAATTGGAAAGGAATTGATGCTGTTGCTGATTCAGGAAAGTATGTAAAGGATGCAGTCGGGGGATGGTTTGCATCGCCTTCATTCTTAAGACAACGGACGGAAAAACCGTACCTGCGATACTGGCTGGTTCGGTCTATCCCATCCGATTCAGAACGAAGACCCCGGTACGTACTAACAGTCCAATTATAAAACGTGGAGGACCATAAAAATGCCTTAGTACCGAAGCCGTCAAAACTGCCGTTATCATTACGGTAACCGCCCGGAAAAACGTTGAATCCGCTGAAATTTATTCCATTGCCATTGTTGTACCAATAATTTGTCGATTTCAGTTTCTTACCAACATCACCGGAAAATCTGACATCTTCCTTATTGGCATCGGTTTCACTCATTCCCAGAGACATTTCCAGCACCTTCCACTCCTCATCGCCTGGCACATGCCATCCTTTCGGGCACAGCTTCCCGGTTTGCACAGCGTACCAATTGTACAATCCACCATACGACTGGTAATTCACAAGCAGGTTGTCGTACCAGCAAAATCCAGGTGTGGCAAGATTTGCCCACACGGTTCCGTCAGTCACAAATGGAATTACTTCACCATCATTGAAATGGGTTGCTTTCAGGTTCTCCGCCATCCAGGTTTGCGTACCTATTAAAACAGCCTTGTAAATATTCCCGTCAAAGTCTTTAACTATTTCACCAATACCCAATTGCGACTCAACTACCCCGATCCGGTTCAATAATTGATCCACATAGGCTTTTGTTACCGCATCCTGAGGATTCACTGGCTCGGCTAAATTGCTTATATTATTGCCATTAACATTGATCTTTCCGTTAATCGCAAGAACCTGGCTGGCCGGCTCAGCATCAAACTCACCATAAAGCAACGCTTTTACCCTTGCGTCTGATTCGTTTGCCCTTGGCTGATTATCAATGATCAATTTATTGGAACCGGTTTCATAATAACCGGCCGAGGAACCGATAAAGACATTGTTATGGCCACCGTCATTGGAAATGCCGGCCTGATGCCCGATGACCGTGTTGTTATTCCCTGCATGGTTGGCAGAATAGGCCTGATATCCAATCGCAATGTTTCTCTTCCCGGAGGTGTTTGCAGCCAGGGCATCAACCCCGATGGCAATATTATCCTCGCCATCGGTATTGGCATACATGGCCGAAACACCCAATGCTGTATTATGAAATCCGCTGGTGTTCGACTGAAGGGCGTTATGGCCAAAAGCGACATTGCTGTATCCCGAAGTATTTCTCCAAAGAGCCTTATACCCGGTGGCAGTGTTGGAGTTCCCTGTATTCGATGCTAACGCCTGATAACCAGTTGCGGTCGTATATAAATCATGGTTCAGGATGGTCGGCTTGTTCGTGAGGTCATTGTAATTACCGCTGAAGCCATTCCCGACCGATCCGGCATACAGGGCATACGGCACACTCAATAACCGGGTCGTTCCCATCAGGATATACGAGTTTCCGCCCGTGGGATCGAGTTCCACCTTCAGGTAGTGGGTGTCGGCACCCCAGTTGATGGAGGCGATGCTCCCGCTTATGTTATGACCGTTTCCAATCTCAAGGTTCACTAATCCGAACTCATTGGTCACGGTGGAATGGGTTTCCAGGAAAACAACCGTTCCGGTCATACTTCCTTGAAGAACGCTGATCCGGAAACTTACACTTTGATTGGGTTTAATAGTACCGGATGCATCACGGACAATTGCTTGGTAGTTGAAGGCTGCTGGTGACTGGGCAAGGAGCATTGTTGCCATAAACAGTCCCACGCAGAAAAGGATAACTTTTTTCATGGTATGGAGGTTTAGTGCATTCATTATGAAAAGTTAAGGATATCGGTTTTGTGTTTTATCGGTTTTGGCACGCAGTTGGCAGGTAAATTCTGTAATCCTATCAAGTTGGTCAGTATTTGATACCTGCTGATGGAGAAAGAGAAGACTTCTAAAAGCTATTTCTTCTTTTCATTTTTGATCGCCGTTTCAACTTCCTTGAGATGTTGCTTTATCGAGTCGGCATTAGGATTATTTTCGGGCATTATATCCACACATTTCATGAGCCATTTTTTTGCCTCCTCGTATTTCCCAAGTTTATACAGTCCCCATCCTTTGGTATCCATTCCATTATAATTATCAGGTTCTAATTTTAATCCCTCTTCAACGTATTCTAATCCTTCCGCTACGTCCCTACCAGTTTCAATCAGGAACCAGGCAAGAAATCCCCGATTATCAGGGGCTTGCCGGAAAAATTCCTCTGCTTCATCTGGGTTTTTATCAACCATCCACAGGTGAAAGGCAAGGTCTTTTATCCAAGTCGGATTTGGCTCTAATTTTATTGCTTGCCGGAGATATTTCTCTCCTTGATCCGGGAGATTTAAAATCAACCTAAAAGTGTTTTCAAGGTAGGCAAATTTTTCAGCCTCAGACAGACTGTCACTTAGTGAGGATTTGAATTTTTCCTCCATATATTTTATTCCGCCGACTGTATCCCCCTCTGCCACTAACAACCTGGCCTGCCTGGCGATAATCCTGTAATGGTCAGGAAAATCACGCAAAGCCTGCTTATAGAGTTTCTTCTCATCCTTGTATTGACTGTTTGAATGATAGGCATCTCCCAACCTGTTGAAAAATTCTACACTTGTTTTGGAGCCCCATTTTTTCGAAATATCAATGGCCTTCTCAAATTCAGGGATGGCCTGATCATATTTCTTCAGATCAAGGTAAACAGAGCCCAGGGAATAATAGAGGAATGGCGATTGATCATCAATTTTCAATATAGCCTTGATAGCTTCAATTTGTTTATTCGGAGTTTCATCAAATAAGCGGGTATGCAGCCAGCTTGTCCAGGCCCGGTCGAGCGGAGATAGCTGATCTCTTTTTTCGTAGAGCTTCTGGCATTCTTCCTTTTCCTTCTCGTGGAGACGCCAGGTTCCGCCTGATTGCTCATAATAGGCGAATGACCACATGATACGGGCGATGGTGTAGTTTGAATCCTGCCTTATTGCATTCGAATAGGCCTCAACGGCTTTTGGCCACTGATATTTATAAAAAGCATCATTCCCTGAAATGAAATAACTGAGGGCCTTTGGAGAGACAGTCGATGAAGCCGTCTGGAATTCAATGGGGAGTTCCTTTTTCAATACAGTGATTATCAGATAGTCCCTTATCTGAAGCGTAATGGAATCAATGGCTGCATTGATATCCGCAATATTCCTTTTAATTTCAAAAGGCTCAAGGACATTGACTGTTTTCGAATCATTGATTTTTGCGGCAAGAGTCAGATTATTACCTATCTGCATGATGCTGCCAGTGACAAACACATCTGCATCCAGGGTCCGGGATATTTTTTTGGCAGCCTGTGAGGTGATGGAAGCATTATCAGTTGGTATTTTGCTTTGGATCAGGCTGGAAATTTGTTCCCTGGAATAAGCTTTCAGCATTTCAGGGGACTTTAACAGTTCCATGATCAGCTTCTCCTGGATTATAGCCTGATAATAATCCAAAGAATCATGACCCAGGTTTTGAAACGGCATGACCACAATGCTGATTTTCCCGGAAATGCGCAGGTTTTCGAGGGTATTATGTTTGAAGATTTTTGGATATAAAAGGATCGCAGCAACGATTAACAGAACACCTGGTGCCAATCCCCATAACAAAGGTTTGCGCCTTAAACCGAAAGTCGTTTTCTTTTCCCGTTCTTGACGTTCTTGACGTTCTTGACGTTCTTGGCCTTTCTTTACGAGCGGAGTATCTGAGACAAGCTCACCAGCCGGAATCATTTCCTTCTCCGGTGCGGCCGATCCCATTTTCAGCCCGTTAATGATCTCCCTGACGGCATTGGCCACCTTGTTGATCTGGTCGCGGTAAACAAGCTGCTGGCCGGTTTTGGCCAGGTCATCATCCCGCAGCCGTAATGGGCGGTTGACGCCCTGGGAATGATATATAAAATCCACCGGCCTGATAAATCCAAGATAGCTTTCCGCCAGTTTGATGTCTTCCGGTTCAAGATCGTGAATCCTGACTGGCAATACCCTGGAGGCTACATTTCCACCGGGCAGCTTCACCTTCAGCCCGAACCGGTCCTGAGAGGCCTGTTCAATAAAAGCGATGAACTCATGCTCCCAGGCATAGCTATTCGGATCGCAATAAGTGCGCGAAACGATCGGGATGAAAATAAGGGCCTTCAGCTTCTCTTTCAGGGATTCAGCAACATCATGGGTTTCCAATAGTCCGTCATGCGGGTTGATGTCGAAATAGACGCCGACTTCTTCCTTAAAAGTGGATCCGAGTTCAGTTTGCAAAGCTTCGACAAATTCACTGACCCACCTGTCGCCTTTATTGTCTTTCTGGCGGTAGCTGATAAATATGTCGTATTCGAAACCAGGCAGAACTGATGACATATTTCAGAAATTAGTTCATTACCCTCAAAGGTACAGAACTTTAGAATTTATTCTCCTGATTGTCAGGAATATTTTCAGGGGTTGGGAGGCAATATTCTTTGTTAAATCAACGAACAGAACTGAGACTGGACGTGCCGATAATAATTACAACCGCTGCCGGCTGGAATGAACAACTTTTTTAAATCGTAAGGCTCTAATTTATATCAGAGTACGAATAATGACCAATTTATTTCTCGGTCGGCCGAGCCTGTAACTTTTATTGGCGCATCCGGTTACACCCTCATATCCATTAACAATACCCAGGTGATCCGGAAAGAGGGAAAATTCTCAAAAAACAAAAAGTCGGGGCAATCCAGAACAGTTGTAATCGCAGATGCGGTGCGGATCGGCGTTCATCTATTGAGATCCGAGGTGCTTGCAAAAAACAGAATCTCAAAAAGAATCATAAATTTGAAAAAAAACAGAATGCAACGGATTCTTGAAAACCGAAAAGAAGACTTAAAGAATATATGTCAGGCACTTAAGATTAAAAGACTTTATGCCTTTGGCTCGGTCGTTTCCGACAAATTCACCGTGAATAGCGACATTGATTTCTTGATTTCATTTACCGACACCTTAACGATTGAGGAGTATACAAATAATTATTTCTTACTCCATTACAGACTAAGAGAGCTCTTTAATAGAGAAATTGACATTGTTACTGAAAGGACATTATCAAATCCATACTTCATAGAGAGTATTAACGAAACGAAAGAATTGATCGATGAAGCGTGAAATATTAAAATGTATTTTCGACGATTTGACAAATTCTTGTGCCGTGTTTGTGACGTTTCCCTCAGAGACGTTTATGAATGGTCTCATCAAACTGCACCAGACTGGTGTGGATGCATCCACCATTAATTCGGTCAATATCGGGTCTCTGGACAAGGATTCCATCTTTAAACAGGTGGAAGCCTTCATCGATGGCCAACATGACCAAGTTTGACATTCAGGAATCCAAACGTACCGTCAGTATTTTAACTGAACATTAAAAACATGCATTTTGCAGATATAGGAAAATTGCTCACCGATGGCAAAAACCTCGGTGGGCTCGCCAACCGGATTTATTTCGGACTTTGGAACGATGTCGCTGCCTGGCCAACCGACCCCTCAGACCCTATTACCATCGAATTTGCCGGCACATAAACCGGCGTAATGAAACCCGGTAAACGGATGTTCGAACTGTACACCACCGAGGATGCTGCTAAACTCGATATCAACGTGATTGGTGAAGAAGCCGGCAAGGGGTAAGAGTTGTTGTTGCATGTATTCGCTCCAGGACTTCACAAAAAGCTACTGGGTTTCATGAACGCCACCAAAAACGAAGATCTTATCATGATTGCTCAGGATAGCGCCGGTCAGAATTACCTGATGGGATGCGCCATTCGTTCAGCCAAATTCTCGGCCAGCGATGGATCCGGTACCGGATCTACCACCGATGGAAGAAGGGAATTCGGAATGACCTTCGCCTTCCGTGCCGCCAACATTTATGTGTACACCGGTAATATCCCACTGACTGAAGCACTGGGATCAGCATGACCTGGAAAGATTATTTCACCCTGATAAATGTTCAGCCGGGGCTGATTGTTACGCCCCGGTTCGGAACTTTGGATTTCTCTGATCCCAATCTGCCGGTGGAAAAATTACAGGCTCTGTTTGAGGATGACTTCCCTTACCTTCGGATCACCCCACTGGGCATGGAAGCCCCCGATGCCAAGGGGGCTTTTGTTTTCGTAAAAAATAT
>JAPLDV010000283.1 GCA_026391235.1 Bacteroidia bacterium
AACGGCGGATCCCATAGAATTTATGTAGCTGGCACGGCGCGTGAAATCGGTCCAGTGATGCATCCAGGGGAACATCGGATTTTCACTGTACCAGTCGGGCGGCCAGGGATTTCCTTTCAACTGCCGGGTGGTAAAAACTCCATGCGGGATCACATGGCTCACTCCCCAGGCTGTGAACGAATTGACGCTCTGTTTCAGCAGCGAAGGGGTAAAGCATCCCCAAAGCCCTTTACCGGGCTCAAAATCACTGGCACCGAGAACCTCACTCGCAAACCGAACATTCTCAAATTCTGATACTGACTGCGGCTCTTTAAAATCATGAACTCGCAAAGCTTTCAAACCAAGGCAATCCTGACCGGGCATGGTGAGCGCCCTTAATATTTTCAGGTTATCGCCCACGCAATTTACCTGCGGCGGAATACCCTCCTCCCAGACATGTGCGGTGGTGTACATGCCGCGTTTTTCATGCCAATCCGTTACATCGCGGAAAACCCCTGCATACAGGTCCGACACCAGGTCGAACCACTCCCAGCGCGATTTGGCATAGAGTCCTTCAACATCAGAATCCAGCATCAGGGGCAGGCTCAAACGTATATCACGGCCATACAGCGACTGATATGAACTATCCAACGAGCCCGACCAGGCAAGCTGCCAGCCATAATCTCCTTCATGATCGATAAAGTCACCGGGAATTGATTTGCCCAACTTGTCGCCAAACCGCTGTGCATAAGGCTCAAGAGCAACCTTAATAAAAGCAGAACCCAACCGGTTATCTATACTGTTGCATTGCTGGCCATCGGCAGCACCCGGATGATAGTATTTATTGAATACATACACGCGCCACATATCGCCCGGAGGTACTTTCCATGTAAATGAATCACCCGATCCAATTTGTTGAAGAGTTTTACTAAGAATCAGCGCTGGTTTATACGGTTCAGAATTGGTAACCGAAGACCACGGGTTGTCGCCCGCATTGCCGATTTCCCGGGCAGGTTTCCAGTTATTGGTTTGATAATCAGGCAGCTCCCAGCCTTTTTTAGTTGCCAGTGAAGTCACCCAGCTTTGATCGGTCTTAACTTCCATGGTTGTCCCATCATCAAGCGTTGCAAGCATGCCGCCAATTAATCCGAACTGCCCGTCGCGATTGCTGCACTCGATCGCCAGAACATTTTTGCCGGCAATCAGGACCTTTGTCAGATCAAATGAAAGAGGTTTTTCCCAGTCCTTGCTTTCACCGATCCGCTGACCATTCACATAGAAAACAAACTCGTTATCTGCCGTTATCCTGATAGTTGCATTTTTCACCGATCTGCCATCCGGGATATTGAAAGTTTTCCGGAACCAGCTTGAATGTTTAATTTCCTTTCCATCGGGATGCCATATCCATTTGCCCAATTGAGCTGATGGAGGGGTTACCTCAACGGGTTCAGCCAATTGCGCAGCCACTGCAAAAAAAGATGCCGGAACCTTTATTTCGGTCCCTCCGTTCACATCGATGATCGTCCAGTTCAGCGACTCGGCTCTCAATTCCGGATATTGTTTCAGAACCCGGCCGTTGGCCTGAAAGCTTGGCCACCAGTATTCATCGCAGTAACCGAGATATTTATTCTGTTTTTCAGATTCAGTCAGTGCACCTTCAAAGGACTTGAACCACTTTTCGCCCAGCCACTCTGAATCAGGCAGGTTCGGGGTGCCAACCATTGAATGCCGTGCGTGGGCATATCCGGGATTAAAGCCCTGGGTTCCCATTACCCGGGCCATTTCGGCCATCTTATCCGGGTTCAGGGGTTCATCCCAGAACCAGAAAATAAATGGCGCATAGATCATGTCGGGATTGCTGAAGTTTACTTTCAGTGCATCGAATGCAACCGGGTGGCGCTGACCGAAATTCGGCGGATTATCTGCTTTCCCGTTGACCTTTTCTGATTGCTGATTTGTCGAACAACCAAGCATGCACGTCACCAGGACGGCTGCAATGATAACGGAATAAAACCTTCTTAGCGAATTCATTTTTATAGTAATTTATAGAAAATTCAGTCATTAGCAACGACACTTACCTTACTCTCCTCTGCGGCTCTCTGCGTAACCTTTGCGTTCTCTGCGGTTAAATCTTATTTTACTGCAAAGGTCGCAGAGATTTACGCAGAGGACCGCAGAGGTCAGAATTATTAATATTTACCGTGTTTCAAACATAAATCGATAAACTTCTCCACTCTTTCCGGACTTACATCATTCTGGATTATGTGAGCCGGCGAGACCATATATCCACCGTGCCTGCCCAGTATGCTTATCTTTTCGATGATGTCCTTCATAAGTTCTTCATCGGTGCCGTTCGGTAAAAGATCCTGCTGATCAATCGCACCCCAGAAACTGAAAAGATCTCCGAAATTGTTTTTCATATCCGTCGGCAGATGCCCCGGAACGCCCGGCTGCACAGGATTGAATACCTCAAAGCCCATCTCGTAAATATCTATCAGCAAATCACTTACAGCACCATCGCAATGAAGGATCGGGATAATATCCGGCTTAGCTTCCTTAAACCGGTCGATCATACGGGTATAAACAGGCTTCAATTGGTTTCGGAACGTATCCGGCGGTATGATCAGGCTCACCTGTGTACCAAAATCATCACCAAACCAGATGGCATCCACTCCCTTTTCTATCAATCGCAGGCCAATACGAGTCTGGAATTCAGCACAGGCTTCAAACAGCGGAACCACGTATTCCGTTTCCATCATCATGTCGACAAGCAGTTTTTCCATCCCAACCAACTGGTGGGCCAGGGAGAAGACGGTTACCTCGATATCACCGAATACCAGAAAATCATCATGATATTTCTTCACCAGTGCGTCAGCATCCCGGTAGCGTCCGGGGGCATCGGGATCGGGAAACTGCCAGGCCAGGATATCAGCCCTGGTTTCGGCCTGAGCCAACGGATACCCTACGACCTCCACATAGATATCACCCTGGCGCATGCGCATCCGGTATTCATTCAGCCAGGTGCCGTCAGCTTCCTTGATGATTTTGAAATCGTCCGAAACGGACGCCCCCGTGATCACCACATCACTCCCCATTGCGGTGCGCAACTCATTGGCACTGATGCGATAAGTAACATCTTCGTATTTCGGTCAATGGTTTGGTTACCGGGGAATGATCGGGATTCGCCTCCATGATGTCAGACATGTAATCCCACCATTTGCGCACCACCGGGTCTGAGCCCAGGTCCTGTGATGACTGGTCGCCTGATTGTTTCTGTACCGCAAACAGGATATTGGTTTCCCTGTCAAGGAAAATTGAGTAATCCGATACACCTGATTCCTTGATTAATTCAGCCAGTTCGGGCCAGATCTCATCGTGGCGCTTTTTGTACTCAGCCTCGCAGCCGGGTTTCAGCTTCATTATAAATGCAGTTCGGTTCATTGATTTATCATTTGATTTCAACATGGACTTTTCCTCTGATGTCATTCGATGCCGCGCCAACCTGCAATTCGTAGTTCCCTTTGGCAATTGAATAATCGTCAAGCTTAGTATTAAAATGCCGCAGCTGAACCGGTGAAATATCAAGTGCAACCTCCCTGGATTCACCCTTTTTCAGATGAACCCGCCGAAAGGCTACGAGTGATTTAATGGGTCGAAGCGTAACTGATTCCGGCTGCACACAATACACCTGAACAACCTCGTCACCATCATAATTACCTGAATTGGTCACTGTTACGTTAAGTTTTACAGTTTCGCCGGCTTTAATGGTTTTGCTGCCTGGGACTATATCTGAATAATCGAATTTGGTATAACTCAATCCATAACCGAAAGCAAACAGCGGCTCTCCCCTGAAATAGCGGTAAGACCTGCCTTCCATCCTGTAATCATCAAATGGCGGCATATCATTGACTGATTTGTAGAAAGTGACCGGCAGCCTGCCGGCAGGATTATAATCCCCGAAAAGAACATCAGCGACGGCATTTCCGCCCTCCTCGCCCGAATACCAGCTATCGACAATAGCAGGAAGATTCTCTTTGGCCCAGTTTATTGAAAGAGCGCTTCCGTTGGTCAAAACCAGAACCACCGGCTTCTTCAGCACAATCAGCTTTTCTAACAGAAGTTGCTGATTTTTTGGCATATCCATATGCGTCCGGTCCCCTCCGCTGAACCCATCAATTTTAACCGGCATTTCTTCCCCCTCCAATTCCGGAGATATACCTCCGACAAAAATGACAACTTCTGATTTAGCGGCAATTTTCAGTGCTTCAGTTTCGAGACCTGCCTGCATTTTGTTTCTGGTGGTGTCCCTGCCAAGTTTCTCAGGCTGATCGACCCCAATGGCATAATTAACTTTCATCTTCATTCCCGCCCGGATTTTTATCCCCTGGAGAATCGTTACCGGATTGGTCGGGTCTCCGTTGTAATTGCCCAGCAGAACGTTCACTTCATCGGCATAAGGGCCAATCACGGCAATGGATTTAATCTTATTGGAAAGCGGCAGGGTTGACTTTTCATTTTTAAGCAATACGATACTTTCCTGTGCTACTTTCCGGGCAAACTGCCTGTTTGCTTCAGTATTATTATCGTCCGGTTTAATTGCGGCATACGGAACCATTTCCTGAGGATCGAACATGCCGAGTTTCATTCGTGCGGTGAACAATCTTTTTGCAGATACATCGATTTCGTCTTCGCTGATGTAGCCCAATTTAACAGCTTCGATCAGTTGGCCATACTCCCCGCCGCACGACAGGTCGGTTCCGGCTTTTACGGCAAGTGCTGCAGCTTTTGCTGCATCGGAAACAAATTTATGGCCATTATAAAAATCCGATATGGCCCAGCAATCGGAAACCACATAGCCTTTAAATCCCCATTTCTCACGCAGATTTTTCTCCAGCAGCAATTCATTCGCGCAGGATGGGGTCCCATAAACCCGGTTATAGGCGCCCATGAACGAATATACTCCTGCCTCCCTAACCAGTGCTTCAAAGGCAGGCAGATAGGTTTCGTAAAGATCTGTTTCTGAGGGCCATGCATCAAAACTATGGCGGCTGGATTCCGGTCCGCTGTGAACTGCAAAATGCTTGGCAGTGGCAATGACCTTGAAGTATTTATCATTTGATCCTTGCAGCCCCTTAACGAAACTGATCCCGATCCGGGAAGTCAGGAAGGGATCCTCTCCGTAAGTTTCCTGTCCCCTGCCCCAGCGCGGATCCCTGAATATATTGATGTTTGGCGACCAGAATGTCAAACCCTGATAAATCCCGTGTTCTTTTTTACCTATAGCTTCGTAATATTTCGCCCGCGCCTCGGTAGATATGATCTGTGCTTCCTGATTGATGAGTTCCGTGTTCCAGGTAGCAGCCATACCGATAGCCTGCGGAAAGACCGTTGCGATACCATTTCGGGCAACCCCGTGCAGAGCTTCGTTCCACCAATTATATGCGGGGATACCCAGCCTTTCTATCGCAGGTGCCACATGTTGCATCTGGGAGATCTTTTCTTCCAGGGTCATCCGGGAAACAAGGTCGATAACCCTGGCTTCAATCGTCTGATCAGGATCAGTATATATAATCCGTGAGGTTTTATCCTGGGCGAATAATCCTGTAATGCAGGCTGTGTCAAGTAAAAGCAGGATTGAAAGTATCGCTGGTCGTTTCATTGGAGCGACTTGGTCATTTACCCTGATAGATGGATTTCATCGGATAAACCTGCAGATCAACGATCTGAAGGTCATGGCCCGAGAATTCAAAAATACCCGGTGCATTGCTGATATTCCTCGGCATGGAAAATGAATACCTACCCATATCAACAAATACCTCGATGGAGGTTTTATCCAGGTAAACCTCTAACTGCCGCTCCTTGCCCGAAAGATCCTCATCTGAATAATTGAATCCGTTGATCTGGGTCATTCCCAAATCAAGACTAAATACGGGTTGCCCGGATAAACTCAATCCGGCACTGCCCCCGCGGTTAAGTTTAATGACAGCCTTCAGGTGCAACAGCTTTTCATTACCAAGTGTTTTCAGGTATTCATTGGCTTTCTCCGTGGTAATATTGCTCCATTGATTTTTCGTTCCGTGCAGTACCTCGGCTTCTTTGACCGGCTTGCTGAAAAGCCGTATTCCGGCAGGGGTCGTCCGCAGGGTAAGTTCGGTGGGCAAGAGCATCATCTGGTTAAATGGCATGTGTGGCTGGTTAATCCTTCCCCAGCCGATCTGTATCCTGCGTCCGTCGGCGACCGGGATATTGTTATAGGTTTGCGCGGCATAAATGGAGCCCGAGGTGTATTGGAATGAACCCGGGTCGGGATTGAAAACCTTGCCATCGAATGAACCGGTGCGATAAATACCGGATGCCCCCAGCATTACCCAACGGGTTTTGGCCGGATCCCCGTCGACCGCCAGTTCAAAAAACTCCGGGCACTCAAAGAATCCGGCCAGATGGCTGCAAAAATTCCATTCTTTCAGATTTGTTGAGTTGTATATGGAATTGCCGTCTTTTTCATACAGAACCATCACCCATTTTTTATCCGGTTCAAACCAGAAAACTTTCGGATCACGGGTATCGCGGCTGTTCCATTTTTCTTTGGAGTCGATGACCGGATTCTTTTCATATTTGGCCCATGTGCGACCCTTGTCGTTGCTGTAAGCGATGCACTGCACCTCCTTTTCGGGACCGTCGGCTGTGTAAATCGCCACCATTGGCGGAACGGTACCGGTTTGGAAACCGGATGTATTATTATAATCCATCACCGCCGATCCCGAGAACATCGTCCCCAGGCGGTCCGGATAAAGGGCATCCGGCAGTTCCGTCCAATGGATCAGGTCGTTGCTGACTGCATGTCCCCAGTGCATATTTTCCCCTTCTATTTCGTATGGATTATGCTGATAAAACAGGTGGTATTCGCCTTCAAAATATACCAGACCGTTGGGATCGTTGTTCCATCCCCGGCGAGAGGTAAAATGGAAACGGGGCCGGTTGGATTCCTGATATAAACTGTCGTTGCCGGCGATGACATCATCCTGGTAGATTTTGGACAAACCGGCAGGATTGCCATCATAGGTGATGCTTATGGTTTTCCCCATGAGGTGCGTCACATCCTTGAGCATCAGGGTCATTTTACCGCGTTTTTCCGATTGGGATACGGGCAGGTTAAGGTACTTCTTACTGATTTTTAGCGTAACATCAGCAGCTGAAACCGTAAGAACTGACAAGAACAGATACGACAAACTGATTGAGATGATTTTAAAGTATCTCATGGTGCATTATTATTTGATTATTTAATTTCTCCACAGATTTCGCTGATGCAACTGATGACCCCGGAAATAACCTTGATACCGGCATTATCTAAATCATCTGCATTCAGTCGGCTGTTTAAACGGTATAAGGCCTTCTTAATTCCCTGACAAACAGTTTATTGGCCTCCGGGTCACCTACAACTTCCCCTTGTACAGGGTTCCAGGTCACCTTGCGTCCGGCACGTATGGTGATATCGCCCAGGTGGCTGATGGTATCAGAGAGGATGGCTTCATCGAGCGGACAGAGCTCACGGGTTTTGCCTTTGATTACATCGATAAATGCCTGGCCCATTGAATTGTTTTCACTTTGGATGTACCGGCCGCTTTTCGGAAAATTATTCAGTTTCTGGTGGATCCCGGGGATATCCGACGATGCAGAACTCCGGCTGAGAGATACCCACCCTTTGGTGCCGAAGAAAGTGGTACCGTCCCCGTCTTTATTTTCGCCTGATTTCAGTGCGCCGGCTGAGGCCAGGTCATCGCTGACAAAATGGACCCCGAATCCATTCTGATAGTTGCACAACACATCCCACGACATGATATTGTTGTACAGTCCGCCCGTCCAGTATTTTCCGGTTCCTTCGCAGGTATAGGTGCCGTTCACTTTATCCTTCGCGATCCATACCAGGATGTCCAGCGGATGCGCGCCCCATCCTGCCAGGAACCCGATGCTGTAATCATTTGTATACCACGATCCTACATTTGTCACGCGCTCAGGGCAGTACGGACGGACAGGCGCCGGCCCGCTCCACCGTTCGTATTCAAAATCGGCCGGAACGGGTACTTCCGTGCAAACCGGATTTTGCCCGCCGCCGCCGCCGGGCGCCCACACATCGGCCCGGATGAGATCGCCGATTGCTCCTTCCTTGATCAGGTCATGAGCCAGTTGCATGTGCGGCGAGGTACGCTGCTGGGTGCCGTAATGAAACCTGACATCATGTTTGGCAACCTCTTTTTTGAGTGTCATG
>JAPLDV010000089.1 GCA_026391235.1 Bacteroidia bacterium
AGCGGGGGGAAATATCCGACCATGACGGTATTTTTTTTGGAAGCAAAATCAACCTGATCGAAAATATCACCGGATCCTAAATTTTCCTGAATGTAGTTTACATGGGCATTTGCGTATGCGGTAATCAGCATCCGGTGGTCAAGGTGTTTCAAATCAGGCCTTATCAGAAGCAGCGGATCGGTTTCAACCGGTTTATTTAGTGTGGAACAGACACCTATCTGTCCATTGGCAAGCATGATGGCAACATAGGCTTCACCGCAGGCTGAGGCCAGTATCTTTCCCGTATCGTAAGGGAAATTTTCGAAAAGCAAGGAAACAGGATCTTTCATGGTTAAAATTAAGGCTCAAAAATACATAAAGAATCTGATTACCAGTACCGATATGAATGATGTAACCGATACTGCTCGAACAATCATTACTTGTATCGAATTCGTTAATAATGTAATCATAATCTTGGGATTTGACCTTCTTGATTTTCAGTTTATACCCTTTTTTAGCACAATAGGAATATTCAGGATGCTCATTCCCTGATAGAAATAGCCAGGTATCCACTTTTTCACCATTGGGAAGCAGGCAATCAAGTCTATCAGCCCCCTCACTTTTAACAAGGGAGTAGCCGGGTTTATTGCAATATTCGTAAGAAAGATCATTAGTTTTGTTAGACTGGGCAAATGTTAGGCCAGACAAACAAAAAGCGAAAAGAAGAATTAATAGGTTTGTTTTCTTGGAGTTTAAGGTTTAATAATTCGGTGTTAATAATATTTTACCATTTAAAAGATATTTTTTGTATTCATCGCTAACTACAAAATAGTACAAACCAGCTACTAATGGTGGAATTCTACAAGATTGGCTGAAATTTGAGAAAAAAACATTTTGTGCATTTGTGTTATAAAGGATGAGTTGGTTATTACCCGATAATCCTTTAAAGTCAAGGGTTTGATTGAATCTGTCAAAATGAAAAGATATAGCATCGCTAGTAAAGAGTGGGCCATCATTTTCTATTCCTGACGGCCCGATTGCTCCACAGGTCAGGTAATTCTGGGCTTTAATTACAGATACTTCAGCTAATTCAGTCTCTCGCCAAACGAATATGCACTGATTTCTACTGAAAGCGGATTGTAATACAAATGTCTTGTCGTTGAAAACATCATTTATCAAAGTCGGTGGGAATAATTGAATCCCTTCCAGATTTAACTGTTCAATTAGTAGTTTCGACTTGTAATCCGAGCTATTTGATCCCTGCCCGTATTGAATATATATTGTGTCGTTAAAAACCTTCGGATTGATTATTCCTGAATAGGATATCTCTGAAAAAGAATTTCCAGTGGGATCCCAAAGTAATTCTCCCACATTTGAAATTAATTGGCCTTTAAGAATAGTATTACGAGTGGATAATTCTTCCTCTGCCCAAAACACATAGACATTGCCCTTAGAATCTTCGCCGCCAATCTGTGGGCTATGTTGACTACTAAAATTATTAGAAGATAGCTTGAGTCCCATATTTTCTAAGGTAATCCGGCCATCCGGATTTATAGCCTGGATATAAATATTTGGCAAATTATTGTCCCTAAAGTCCTCCCAGGTGATATAAATCAAATTATCCCGACTTTTAAAAGAATTGACCTGCGTCCAAGAAACGTTAAACCCAAAGGTAGTATCTCTTATTGAAGTGGGGTGAGGCCACATTGACTGGCCAACCCTGTCAAAACGATTAATAAGAAGTTCTCGTAGAACATATTCATGTGTCAATCGCACTAAGGAAAAATAAATCAGGGCACAACTCCCATCCGGATATGCGACAACTTTTGGATCTTCAAGACTCTTTGTAGGATCAGAGATTTCAATTCCACCGGGGTTCCAAACTTCATGACCTTGAGAATCCAGTTTTTGCAAGAAGATGCTATAAACCTGAGTACCTATTGGATTAGACCTAGTACTCTGAAATGCGACAATTACTGAATTATCTTCGGAGAGGGCTATTACCGGTATCACTTCTCTGGAATTTGGCATTATGAAGGTATGACCATTGTTTCCCCACATAAATTGCCCTGATGTATTAACTTTCGAAACAGTAATGTCTGGATTCTCAAAACGATTATCCATGAATGCAATGATTGCATTATCTTGATGATCAGTAATTAAACTATAGGGATATTCTTGTGGTTGATTTTCAGGAGGACTAAGTGTTATTGATTGTGGTAACCACTCGAAATTACCATTGGAATCCAAGTAACACATTTTAATGCTGTGACCAACATCTCCTTTATACCAAGCCACCCATGTTATATAGCATCCTCCTGAAGATGTACTTGAAATTGCGGGAACATTACTGATAATTGAGTTGCCCGAAATGGTAAGATTTGTCTTGGGATCGTTACTCCATTGTGCCTTGAGGTTGGCACATGGAAATATTAATAATAAGCAAAAAGAACTGGTAAGTTTGGTCAAAGACATAATGTTTATTTTAGATTACTCAAATTTCGAAGGGAGGGATTTCTGAACCTGGCTTTTCTTCGCGTATCCATGCATACTCATGATATACAGGATTTTGGCCGGAAGGGGCTTGATGCCATGAGTGCCTGTTAAGGGATCCGGCTAAAAAAAATGAATTTGGTTAATTTTATCATGATTTGTCGTTTTTGGTTCTTCGATAGCGAGGAACCGGCTACTCATTAATCCTGTATTCAGTAAAAAGGTAACCCGGTTTTTTCAAAGAATTATCCCCCCAATTTAGAATCATTCCAAATAACATAAATCGTCTTATCTTGGCAATTGATTAGTTAATAGTTAATTACATAAATAATTCTTCTTATGCTCATCGATTGGTATGGTTCTGGAATTATAAAGATTGCTTTTCCGTTTGAGTTGAAAATGCCAATGATAACTGAATAAGTTTTGCGCGATTATTCCGTATTGATAGGTGTTTACGGATCGATTTAGTGCTATTTTTGTCCAAATCATAAGTCTAAAAATCAAATTTATGAATATCAAGGAAATGCTCGGAAAACATAAACTGATCGCTGAATTCAATTATGAGGTGACTCCATTGAATAAAGGTTATACAGATAAGGTGCTGTATCTGAACATATCGGATAATACATTCAAGATCAAGGATGTACCATTAGCCATGAAGGAAAAGTTCATCGGTGGCAAAGGATATGGCCTTAAGTTGCTATGGGACGCGACAAAACCCGATACCAAGTGGAATGATCCTGAGAATGAGATTGTTATTTCTTCAGGTCCGATTGCTGGCATAACCCAATACTCAGGAACCGGGAAGTCGCTGGTGGTAACGTTGTCACCTGCCAGCGGATCGGTGACCGACAGCAATGCCGGTGGATATTTTGGGCCTTTCGTGAAATTCTCGGGATTTGATGCCATTGAGCTTCAGGGCAGAGCTAAAAATGATATCATTATAATCATTGATGGCACCACCGGAACGGTCAGGATTGAGGAGGCTCCCGCGGAACCGCTTGACAGTCACCTGCTGAGCGAGATACTCACTGAGATGTATGCCGACAGCGAGGAGAGCAAGCATAATGTTTCCGTTGTTTCCACCGGTATGGCAGCAGAGCATTCCTGGCTAGGAATGTTGAATTTTAGCTTCTGGGATAAGAAAAAGGGCCGCATCCGCCTGAAACAGGCTGGCAGGGGAGGAATCGGAGCAGTTCTTCGTAATAAAAAGGTGAAGGCGCTGGTTTGCAAAATTTCGGGTGTGAAGGGAAACCTGAACAATGTGGTGGATCTGCCAGCCATCATGGAAAGGGGTAAAAGATTCAACACCGAAATAA
>JAPLDV010000260.1 GCA_026391235.1 Bacteroidia bacterium
ACATGCCCGACGGAAGGATTGTAGGGTACGGCCCGTGGGGACCGCTGGATGCCTGGCGAAGGCCCAAACCCGAGTACTATGGCATGAAAAAAGCATATTCCCCGGTCCGGGTAACCGGCGTCGACTGGTCGTCGGCGGATAAAGGATACATCGGATTAAGCGCGGAAAACCGGTACGATTTTACCAATCTGACCGAGGTGAAGATCAATGCTAAAATAAATGGCACACCGAAATTGGTGGCATCGGCTATCCCGCCTCACAGGGAAGGCATGATAAGAATACCCTGCGGGAAGGATGCTTCTGATTTAACTATCTCCTTTACCGATCCCCGGGGATTCATTGCCGATGAGGAGAGGTATGAAAAAACCGGATCGGTTCTTCAGGAACAGCAAAAACCGGTAAGTATTTCTTTTGCCGAAAATGAAGGGGCCATCATGGTTAAGCAGGGCGATGTCCTGTTTACCATCAGCAAAACAACCGGAATCATTACAGGTGCGTCAAAGAGGGATGCACCGTTGTTGACCCGCGGGCCGGTTTTTTGCGTGGTTCCCATGAACAGTGATAATGGCGGCAAGCCCAATGTGGCCGGAGAAACCTATCAGAATAATATCGCGCCCCTGAAAAACTATCCGCTGTACACCCTGTTTGCAACCGGACTGGCAACTAAAACAACCGGTGAGGGCATCAGAATAACCATGGATGTCACCTATACCGATGGAAAAGGAAAGCAATCCTACCTCTTTTCCCCTGATGGTAAGCTGATTACAGAATACGAAGTGCAATATACCGGGGGTGATTCAATCCCATACCAATACGGTTTGCTGGTTGAAATTCCAAAGTACATGGATAAACTCAGCTGGAAAAGGAAAGGCGAATTTACCACCTATCCCGATAACGATATTGGAAGAAATGAAGGCACTACCCTGCTGAATGCCAGGCATGTAAATGGAGTGGAAGAGCATGGTATTATTCCGGAAGGCGACTGGAAGGATGACACCAACGACTTGGGCAGCAACGACTTTCGTTCGACAAAAAGATTCATCAGGGAAGCAACATTAGCGGATAAGGCGGGAAACCGGATCACTGCATTATCTGACGGTTCGCAATTCTCAAGAAGCTGGCTGCAGGATGAACATATCCAATGGCTGATCGCCGATTACAGCAATAATGGTTCTGAACCATTTTATGGTTCGCCGCACAGTGACGGGCGCATCAGAATAACAAACAAGACATTAAAGGGAAAGCTGGTCCTGAACATTCAATAACCAAACCATGAAGAAAGCATTTATCCTGATTTTTTGCCTGGGGGCCGCGCAAATCTCCCCGGCACAGAAATTTATCGCCGAAGGCAGATCTGCCCTGGCCGTGATACCCTCCCGGACTACCGGTGTTGAAACAGCGGTTGCCAGTTTGAACGGAACCTGGGAAATCAATATGAATCCCGGAAAAGAAGTATGGAAAACCGGTGAGGGAATCTGGAAAAAGGTCCAGGTGCCTGGTGAACCCGCCATGCAGGGATATAAGGTCATCAATGACAGAGAGTTCTTTTACCGGACCAATATAACCATACCAAAAACCGCCTGGAATAAAACCATCCTGATCCGTTTCAACGGGGTGTACAGTTATGCCCGGGTTTTTGTAAACGGGAATCCGGTCAGGGAGCATTTTGGAGGATTTACCGCGTGGGATGCGGATATCAGCGCATTTATAGAACCGGGTAATCAAGTCGTTGTGCATGTGGGAGTAACCGACCGGGCTGATGATATCTCCTATGCCTCCGGCTATGCCCATCATCCCATAGGTGGGATTTTAAGGGAGGTGCAGCTGCTGATCGTCCCGAAGGACTACCTGAACCGTTTTTATATCCAGACTGACCTGACCGCTGACCTCAAGCAGGCTTCCTTGTCTTTCAACGTGGCTAAAAGCCAATCTACTGCCGGCGGCAAGGTAAAATTCCAGTTGTTTGATTCCGCCGGAAAGCAGGTTTTCAATCAGCCACAGATATTTGACCTGCAGGACAATGGATCGGGTAAATATTCGGTTAGGCTGTCCGGCCCGGTTTTATGGAACCAGGAAGAGCCGTACCTGTATTCAGTCAAGGCCGAACTGTTATCAGGCGGAACGACGGAAGAAGTAATCGAACAAAAAATCGGGTTCCGGAAAGCCGAAATCGACGGCAAGCGGCTGCTGGTCAACGGCCAGCCGGTTAAACTCCGGGGCGCCTGCCGGCATGATGTTCATCCCCTGCTGGGCAGGAGTACCAGCCGGTATTACGACAGCCTGGACGTTGTGCTGGCAAAGGAGGCCAACATAAATTTCATCCGGACCTCCCATTACCCACCTTCGCAGGATTTTCTTGAATTTGCCGACCGGCTGGGCCTTTATGTGGAGGAAGAAACGGCCATCTGTTTTGTAAATGACTGGAGGGAAGGGATATACAACAAATTCGGACAAACCTACAACGACACGGCATTCACCTCCCGGTACCTAGGTCAGTTGGGCGAAATGATCGACCGTGACCGGAACCATCCGGCCGTGATTATCTGGTCGATAGGCAACGAAAGCACTTATGGAATCAACTTTCAAAAAGAGTATGATTTCGTAAAATCAATTGACCTGTCGAGACCGGTATCCTGGTCCTGGCCCGCCACCGCCCTCAAGGAAAACAAGCGGTGTTTCGATATCGCGATAGCACATTATCCTTCCTATGATGGCAAGGACAATGAGAACTTCGGCCTGGCCTATAAAAACATGGAGCATGAGAAGTTCCCGCTCCTGAGTGATGAATGGGCCCATGTGCCATGCTATAATCTAACCCTCCTTAGGGATGACCCGAACGTAAAGGATTTCTGGGGCCGCAGCCTGGATTCGATGTGGTCGGTCAGGTTTGATGTGCCAGGCAATCTTGGAGGGGCCATCTGGGGCATGACCGATGAAATATTTCATCTTCCTGATACTGTAACTGGTTACGGGCCATGGGGGTTTATAGATGTCTGGCGCCGCAAGAAAACGGAGTTCTGGAACACTAAAAAGGCCTATTCCCCGGTCAGGATTCTGGGCACGAAATGGAAAATGTCAGGGAACAAGCTGATGGTAGAAGTCCGGATCAAGAACCGGTTCAATCATATAATTTTGAATAGCATAAGGTTTAAAGTTTCAAAAGGAGAACAATCCTCCTTTCAACCATTACCGGCCATTAAGCCTCACGAGGAAGGAATGATACAGGTTTTAGTCAGCGAAACGGAAAAACCAGTCGTTCTTTTGCAGTTTTACGATTCAATGAACAATCTGATTGATGAGGAGTTGACTTCACCCATGCCGGCTGTACCTGTAATGGAAGAACCAAAAGCGGTAACCTGGATTGTTCTGAAAAACGGGAAACAGGTTGATCTCCGCAACAACGATCTGCTGATCAGCCTTGATGCTGTTTCGGGACAGCTGCTCAAAGCCTCTGTAAAAGGCGAAACCATCCTGAACGGAGGGCAGAGGGTAGTAATCAATAAGCCCAAGGATCCGGGTGCTTTTAAAGAATCGGAAGGCATTTATTCCGGGGATTTCCGTGCAAGCGGTTCGACCATTGATACCGGGAACAGCGAATGTGTTATTGTTAAATCCAGCGGCTTTGTGAGCCATTATCCGGTTAAAATGGCGGTTGCCTATTATCCTGACGGCACAATTGAAACTTCCTATGAAGCCGACAGCATCCCGCCCTATACCTGGCAGATCGGGCTTGCGTATCCGGTCAGCGGATCAATAGATGAGATCGCCTGGGAGCGGCAGGGTTACTGGAGCACTTACCCGAACCACCATTTATCCGCCAACCAAGGGAAAACCATGCGTATCACCAATATCATCGAGCACTACCGGGTGAAGCCGGAATACGATATCCTGCAGGGGATGCATGATTATTACCTTACAGGGGCCATAACGGCTGAAAATGCATTCATGCAGGGTTCGGAAGTATACAGGGCCACCAAGGAGAACATCGAAAATTTCGATTTGCTTTCGGCAGGTAAAAAAAGATTGTCGGTTGAATCAAACGGAAACCAAGCCGCCAAAATGAATATTATGCCATCCGGATGCCAGGAATTGCTGGTTTTGGACAAATGGGATTACTGGTCGATTGCCTGGGGGAATTACGGGGGGAGCAGGAATGCTTCCACGTTGGTTAAGGGGAAGGTAGTGGTGAGGATTCTGTAGGGACGCATATTTGCGTCCGTATACGCACTACTTCAAGGGTGACGAGTGACGAGTGACGAGTGACGAGTGACAAGTGACGAGTGACAAGTGACACGGAAATTGGAGGGACGCATATTTGCGTCCACACCCACACTCTATTTTTCACCCCCGGCGAACTTGTCATCCCGGAGACCGACTGCCGCCAGGCAGGCGGTCTCCGGGACCCCGTCGCTTACCACGGCATTCACCAGGAGCTCCGCTAACCACGGCATTCACCAGATGCGAAAAAAAAGCCTCAGAGTAGCGTGACGAGGTCCCCGCTTTCGCGGGGATGACAAGGTCGCCGGGGAGATAGAGAGTGTGGGTTTGAGTGTGGATGTGAGTGTGGGATTCGGGACAGTTTCGTTTCACTGCCTGGGTTTAGTGCTGAGTGCTGTAAATATGAGAATTAACCGCTTCGGATTGTGAAGGAAAATTGCTGAATTGTGAAAATTGTGTGAAAGGCTACCAGATAAACGTCCCCACCGCCCCACTGCTCAATGAGGCTGTAACCCATTTACCTTTAAACCTGATGTTGAATGATTGCTCCGCATCACTGTCGTTTAAAACGATGAGTACTTTCTTACCTTCCGGAGTTTTGAATGCAACATTATCCAATCTG
>JAPLDV010000487.1 GCA_026391235.1 Bacteroidia bacterium
TGAAATTGTCACAAGCAACAGGGAATACATAGCAAATCTTAAAACCCTCTTAATGAACTGATCGATCGGCAATAAAGCCTTACGGTGGTTCTCAAACTTAAAATGTGTTGTTTTCATAATCGAACTTTATTGCGATTCTGCCATCTTCCAATAAATGGCATAACGCTGGTCAAATAATTGATAGAAAGGTACTAATTCTGCCGAATCACCAACGGTAACCGGAGCTTTAAAAACCAGTTTGCCTGACGTTTGCCGGCGAATCCACTTTTCAGGTAATCCCCTGCCGAGCAGATCAGGAACCATGATTGGTTTATCCTCATAAGGTCCGTATTGGCCATAAGTCTTTTTATCATCTAACCCTGCTGTTCCCAGGCGTCCGGCCAGAACAACCGGACCGTAAACTACCGCACAGGTATCCGGAGCATCAGGCATGGACTCCAACCTGAGCGACATCGGCAGTAAAACCGAAATCCTGTCGCCATTCTTCCACTTCCGGTTGATTTTAAAATAACTCGATGCACTACCGGTAAAGGCTATTAATTTGCCATTCAAGCGGATTTCAGGATCGGCAGCTACCCATCCGGGTATCCTGAGATTAAGCCCAAACACCATAGCCCGGTCTGTTCCTATGCTGATTTCAATGGATTCTCCTTCCGGAAAACGAGTATCCATTTTTAGTGAGAAACCAAGTGTATCAATCCTTAACTCAGATGAAATATATTGATCTACATATAGTTGGTTCTTATCAACAGAATAAATGCACTCCCCGACCCTGGCAAAATTCTCTACACCGGTTCCCGTACAGCACCAAAATGAATTCTCAGGAGTGCCAAAAGTTTTATAAAAACCGGGCGCCATAGGGACATAATACATCGACATGCCGGTCACCGGATGCTGCGTTGGAAGGATACCATTCCATAAAGCCCTTTCGTAATAATCAGAGTATGCAGGATCGTGTTTCCATCGCCACAAATGGCGGGTAAGCTTTAACATATTGTAAGTACAGCAGCTTTCATGGCTGGATAGCCCCAGTTCGCTGTGGATATGCCAGTTATCCGAACTCCAAATTTCACCGTTACTCGTTCCGCCGGTTACAAAACTTCGGGTTTCCGTTACGGTTTTCCAGAAGAACTCGGCAATCCGGCGATATTGTAGATCACCGGTCAATTCATAACCCCTGGCTAGCCCGATCACATTCGGTATGAAAGAATTCACATGCTGGCCTTTAAGGGTATCCCGATAATCGGCCAGTGGAATAAAATAGCTATTCTGGTAGAATTTACCGGCCAGATCTTTATATACCCGCTTACCGGTTATTGAATAAAGCTGAAAAAGCGCCTCATTCATACCACCCTGCTCGGTGTGATCCAGAATCTCCTGCATTTGCTGCTCAGGTAATTTTTGGCACCTCGAATTGATCCAGTCAGCCATTCCGCAGGCTACCTCCAGCGCGGTCGTGTCAGCACACCAGGTATAAGCATCAATCAACCCGGCCAAAATCTTGTGAATCGTGTAATAGGGTGCCCAAACTTGCTTGATAGATTCCACCCGGTCGATGAATTCGCGCGGAAAGGCACTGATATATCCGTCACCATTGGCTTGCTGGCATTCCTTCAACTCTTTTGTTATATACAGAACACGGCCTTTCATCGCAGTATCTCCGGTTGCCGCCCACAGCATTGAACAAGCTGATAAGTAATGCCCGGTAAAATGCCCCCTTACCTCGCGCTCCTCCCAGCCCTTATAGCCATCCGCTCTCGGCTGCAAACCAGCAGTCTGCCGGAAAGTAGCCAGCAATCGGTCAGGATTCAGACTCTTCAGATAAACAAGGTCCCTCTGCTGTGCATCCCTAAACGGCCCGTCAAGCAAACACACGTGGTTAATACCAGCTCCGTCGGCGTTGCCAAAAGAAAACCGGACTCGATTTTCATTAGTACATCCGGTCAACACAAAGAATAATACCAGAGAAAATCCGTACAATCTTTTAACGTCCATGGTGAATCAGTTTAACTTTTGTTAAAATTAATTGTTTTCTCAACACTTATCCGCCCTCTTGGTGTTTCACCCATTTATCCTATTTTTAACTTTAAAAATGCAATGATCACAAAACAGCACAACCATCACAACTATCACAACTATCACAACCATCACAACAACCACAACCACTTCAACCACTTCAACAATTTTATACCTGCAACTGATAACTGATAACGGACAACTGACAACCCATAAATTCAACTTAACTCTCTTACCATGACGATTAAAGGAACTCAAACAGAAAAAAACCTGCTGAAAGCCTTTGCAGGTGAATCCCAGGCAAAAAACCGCTACGAGTTTTTTGCAAAAGCTGCCCGTCAGGAAGGCTTTGAACAAATTGCCGCTCTCTTTGAGGAAACTGCTGAAAATGAGCAGTCTCATGCCAAGCAGTTCTTTAGATTTCTGGAAGGCGGACCGGTCGAAATCACTGCTATTTACCCGGCAGGCAGGGTCGGTACTACCGCGGAAAACCTGAAAGCATCAGCAAGGGGCGAAAACGAAGAATGGACTATATTATACCCTGAATTTGAGCGCATTGCCCGTGATGAAGGGTTTAAGGAAGTGGCCAATGCTTTTAAGTTGATTGCCAAAATTGAAGCTGAACATGAAAAACGGTTCGAGAAACTTTACGAGAATATTGAAACCGGAAAAGTATTTGAACGGGATGAAAAAGTCCGATGGAAATGCCGTAAATGCGGTTACGTCCATGAAGGAACCAAACCTTTGGAAAACTGCCCGGCCTGCCAACATCCGAAAGGTTTCTTTGAACTGAAAGAATCTAACTACTAAACAATTAAGAGTTTAATTAGTTAATAAGCAGCGATGAAAATACTCCTGACCGGTGCAACCGGCTATATCGGCAGCCGGCTGCTACCAGCCCTGCTTGAAAATGGCCATGATGTCATTTGCTGCGTCAG
>JAPLDV010000843.1 GCA_026391235.1 Bacteroidia bacterium
GTCCGTCCTTGTGATGGGAGAGAATAAATCCCTGAACGAAGCCCGGTATATTCATGGAGAATTTGGAAGAGGAACCTGGACTTTCTATGGCGGGCACGATCCTGAAGATTACCAGCACCTGGTTGGCGATGACCCGACAGACCTCTCTCTTCATCCCAATTCACCCGGCTACCGGCTGATTCTGAACAACGTGCTTTTCCCGGCTGCAAAAAAGAAAAAGCAGAAAACCTAAACCCCTTCCACGACCACAACGATCTCCCCCCTCGGCGCAATCTCTGTAAAATGCGCTCTCACATCCGCAAGCGTGCCCCTGATAGTTTCTTCATGCATCTTGGTCAGCTCGCGCGAAATAGATACCCTTCTGCCTGCCCCGAATAACGGGACCAGCTGCCCCAGGGTTTTAACCAGACGCATCGGCGATTCATAAAAAATGATCGTCCTCTTCTCCAAAGATAATTCGCCTAGTCTCGTCTGCCTGCCTTTCTTTATTGGCAGAAATCCTTCGAAAACAAACCGCTAACACGGGAATCCCGAATTTATCAGTGCAGGAATCAAAGCCGTTGGTCCGGGTAAGCACTCTACTTCAAACCCCGCTTCCAAACAAGCCCTGACCAACAGAAAACCGGGATCAGAAATCCCTGGAGTCCCCGCATCCGATATCATGGCAGCTCTTTCACCGCCATTCATCCGGCTGATGATTCCCTGAACTGCCTTATGCTCATTAAATTTATGATGAGGATAAAGCGGTTTCCGGATATTCAGATGATTCAAAAGAACCTGCGAAGTGCGCGTATCTTCCGCCAGAATGAAGTCCACATCACCCAATACACGGATCGCACGCAACGTGATATCTTCAAGATTCCCTATTGGAGTCGGAACCAAATAAAGCTGAATATTCCTGTCAGTCATTTATTTAAAAATCTCAACCTTTAAACGTGCGTGGAACACTATTGCAACTAGTTTCAGGAAAGAAATGCCTGTCCAATACCTAATTTAGATTTTGATCGTTATTTTTACAAAAATAAAAGAATTATGGACAGTACAGAAACCATCCGCAGCATTCGGGCAGAACTCTCCGAAATTGAAAAAATTCTCGATTGGATTGAAAAATCTAAGGAGATCCACCAAATCGATGTCGATGTTCTGATGTATATCACACGGACCCTATATAGCAAGCTCGCCAGCTTATCTGCTGGCCGGTTCGAATTGCAACCCTTAGCAGTAGTAATAGCAGAAACAGTTGCAGCTACAGAAGCAGTTGCAGTTTCAGTTTCAGAAGCAGAAGCGGTTGCAGTGGCAGAAACAGAAACAGAGGCACAATCGGTAATTCCCGCACCTCCGCCAGAGCCGGAACCGCAACCCTTACCACCACCACAACAATCACAACCACCACAACAATCACAACAATCACAACAATCACAACCACCACAACAACCTCAACCCTCACAACAACTACAACCCCCACAACCCTATCAACCACCTGCGAAAGAGCCCGTTCAAATGCAGGCTCCGTTACTTCTGCGTGATGACAGTTTGAACGAGGCGCTCGGTAAGCAGAAACCGGTTCATGATTTGGCATCCTCACTTACAGATATCCCGCTTGCCGATATCTGGTCAGCTATTACCATAAATGAAAGATTCCTCTTTATTCGTGAACTTTTCGGAAATGATCCTGAAGGATTTAAAAATACCGTGAAACTGCTCAATAGCCTCGACTCATGGGAAGCTGCAAAAAATTATATGACCGATCGCTTTGTGTGGGAAAAGAACAATCCCGTTGCTATCGATTTTCTTAATGTGGTGAGACGAAGATTTCTCAAATGACCGGGTATACTATTGGTGAGATTACAAGAATAACCGGCAGCCGAATGACCGGTGAACCCGGACATATCATACGGCAGGTTTGCACAGATACACGAAGAATCGATCTTCCGGCGGAAAGTCTTTTTGTCGCTCTTAAAGGCCCCAGTCATGACGGGCACCGTTTCTTGAGTGAAGCATTCCATTCCGGTATACGGTCATTCCTGGTCGGAAAACTTCCTGAACTTATTGATCATTTCCCCGATTCCAGCTTCATTTTAGCCGAAAATACTCTGGCCGCATTGCAGGATCTCGCTGCATGGCACCGTAATCAGTTTAAAGGCCAGGTGATCGCAATCACCGGAAGCAATGGAAAAACAATTATCAAAGAGTGGCTGGCTCAATTGATGCAATCCACTTATCCTATCACTAAAAGCCCGAAATCCTATAATTCACAGCTGGGAGTGCCGCTCTCCGTTCTGAATATATCAGGATATGAGCATTATGCCATAATGGAAGCCGGGATATCCATGCCGGGTGAAATGGCCAGCCTCAAAAAAATCCTGGATCCGGATATCGGATTGATCTCCAACATCGGGGATGCTCATCAGGAAGGCTTCACCGATCTTTCAACAAAAACCAGGGAGAAAATATCTCTGTTTAGAAATTGTAAAAATATTTATTATTGTCTCGATCATGAGCTAATCCACCAGGAACTGATACTGGCAGCTTTCCCGGGACAAAAATACTCCTGGTCGCGACACAAGCCTTCCGACCTGCGAATAACAAATGAGTCAACCCAAGAATCGGCATACCATATTTCGGGGATCTATCTCTCCCAACAAGTAAGCCTGATTGTCCCTTTTACCGATCCGGCATCGGTCGAAAACCTCATCCATATCTGGCTTTTCCTTCTCACGATTGGTTTTGACCAGGCGACCCTTCAGGCACAGGTCTCAAAACTGGAACCTATACGTATGCGGCTCGAGCAGAAAGCTGGCATCAACCGGTGCACACTGATCAATGATTACTATAATTCCGATATTCTCTCTCTTAAAATAGCACTCGATCTACTGTTTCAGCAGACCTCCCAATCACAGAAAACCCTCATACTGTCAGATATTCTGCAAACCGGCCTATCCGAAGAGAAATTGTATGAAGAGATCAGCCGTTTGCTCCAACACCGCAACCTCCATCGCCTGATCGGAATCGGTCCTGCAATTTGCAGAAACCGCTGGCAATTTACCCGGCCCATCCTCACCTGGCAATCAACCACTGAGTTTCTTAACCAGGTAAACATGGACGATTTTAATGATGAAGCCATTCTCCTGAAGGGTGCCCGATCCTTTGCATTCGAGCAGATCAGCAACATCCTTGAGGCACGGATTCACGCTACTTCTTTGGAAATCAGAATGAATGACGTACATTTCAATCTTGAACAGTACCGGAAAATTTTGGGTCCCGAAGTGCGATT
>JAPLDV010000517.1 GCA_026391235.1 Bacteroidia bacterium
GACATATTCTACCGACCCGTATAAAGTTCCCATGTGGGTATCGAGGTGGCTTGGTTTGAAACCCAACGCCAGAACCTTATCGATTTGGGCACGGATTTCGCTTTCCACTTCTTTTGCAGAGGCATGCATAACCACTTCGGGGACCTCATGCCAGAATTTTCCATCCGGATCAACCAAACCGGGAACTTTTGACGCCTCGGTCAAAGGTCCCCAACGGTAGTCCTTCCACTCACTGGTTAAAGTGAGGTGCACCCCGATATCGGCTGCAGGATAGCCCTTTGCCCATTCAATAAATGATGCGGCATTCGGGCAGGGCATCATCACAGCGGCAGATTGCAAATGGCCGTTCTGGATGTACCGTTCGACTGCCGAATTGGCTTCCGTACACATTCCGGCATCATCCATGTGAAGAAGGAGCACTTTCTTTCCCCGGGGGAATCCCAGTTTCTCCGACCATGGCTTATATGCCTGATCCGGCTCTTTACCAGCCAACACTGATTGAATACAGGCCATCATTTCATTTCTGAAATCCGCCATTTTTGAATCACTGCAAACAAAGTCAAACACTTCGCGCGGCTGACCCAGTTTCATCGCCTGATAACCCGGGTCAACGAGATTCGGTAAGCTGATATTGATTAAGTGTTCAATTTTTTTGCGGACCTTTTCATCAAGGCTCACTTCAGTTTTCAGGTATTCCTTTAAAGCTGCGAGTATCCGGTAATCCTCGATTCCCTCACGAACAGCTTCCCACCGTCGGCTGGTAATCGACTTTGTTGCTCCGGGATAAACCAGGTTATACTCCAGTTTTATCCGCGACCAGGGATTTTCACTCACTGAATTGTAGCACCAGTAGCCGATCCCGCTTGCCCCGTTTCTCATGGCCAGCAGGGCTGCTGTGCGGTACTCATAGATAAGATTGATATTTTTGATATTGGGCCCGACAGGCCGTGAAGAGCTATAGGAGCAATTATACGACCACAGTGATTTTCCGGTAGTGCGCATCACATTCATTTCGGGGCTTTTATCGGCTAACCAATCGAATGGAGGGCACCAGACATCAAGATATTTCGACATCGCTTCGAACATGGGTAATTCGCCGCCGCCATCCTGATAAAGCATTACATCAGGGTTTACAGCGTGTGCCATTTCCCCGAACTGAACCACTTTATTTACTGCTTTCCACCCGCTTCCACCGGGTTCATCAATAGGATATAACGCATAGTGATCGGTGCCGATTCCATAACCGGCTAAATGGGACACCAGATCTTTCAGATAAAGGCCAAACTGTTTTTTGTATTTCTCGCCTGCAAACTCTTCCGTGATGCCAGGGAGTCCGTTAATTAAGAAGAATACCTCTTTGCCCTTAAACTGGCCCAAAATTTTATCGGATTCCGTATAATCAAAACCCGTCAATTCATTTTTGTCGTTGTATTTAAATTTTGGCTGGGGCAAAAGAAAAACATTATTCCCATGTGCCAGCAGGCTCTCGATATCCGGGCCTGACGAAGGCGACCAGGTGCATAGTCTGAACTCTTCGGATGAAGCCATTTTGAACGAAAGAACATCGAGCGAAATTTTTACTTTGGTCTCCGGAGCCGGAACTTCATGCGGATTAACCGGGGCATCTAAAACTCCTGCGCCATTGAGTGCCTGCAAGGCAATCTCAATATCGTGTTTACCTGATTGTGTATCGCCAATTTCGATATCCAACCAAACTTCTCTGCCTGAGAGTGAAGGGATGCTGATTACACCTGATTCATCGAGTAAAGGCAAAGCATCCCACGATTCCTCACCCATCGACGTGGGCGTACTGACAGAACGCAAGGGAATGATTTTAATCGCATTATCCTGATTTTCAATTAATACTCTTACATTTAATAAATGATCCGTCACATTAAAAAGAACCAACGGGATGGGATGATGCTCTCCTGGTACTGCGGTATGATTTATAAATACCGGATTGTCAATTAAAGTTGGCAACTGCTTGTCGATATTACGGTTGTCCCATTTTTTTCCTTCAAATGCGATCAAACTGGTGCCGGATCCAAGGTTGGCTGCCTGGCGGATTACCTCACTGATCAACAGCGTACGTTTTGCGTGTTCATTTAACCTGGCTGTATTTCTGATTGTTGCCTGAACGGTTACTGCCTCACTCACCGGAACCAATTCCTGCTGAGCGGAAACGGCATTTGCTGCTGATTGTAGTTCGAAGGCTTCTTTTCGAAGTGCATTCGCCGATTGCGGTAATATGTTTTCAACTTTATCGGCAGCGGTATTTAATACGTAAATCGATTGCTTTGCCAATGCCCGATCGTTTTCAAAAGCCTGAACTGTTATTTCGTGTGACAACGAAAGCAATTCCTTCCCTTCGCCATTTGATAAGTTCCAGGTGAATGTATAACTGCCGGGTAGGATAAAATCTACCGGCAGGAGCAGTTGCCCGTCTTTCCCCTGGATATTTGCAAAAGCAGAGGTTTTGGCTCCATCGGGACTCAAACAGACTGCGGATGCTTTTACCGGAATTGACCCGGGCTTTGGGTTATGAATATTAAATTGAATTTGCTCTCCGATATATACTTTATTCGATGCCAGATTTTGGGGGATCATGCGAAGTTCATCCGATTTGGTCAAACCAAACCATGAACCGGTGTTTTGGATATTGCCCCGGTAGCCGGGCCATTGTACAACCGTATTTTTTGTTGCCGGAGTTTCGTAGCAATAGGCCAGGCCAGATTCCCCTCCTGTAAGGATCAGATCGGGTTTTTCCGGATTCCCGGTGATGTTCCCGATTGAAGGTGTGACATTGATGGTGCGCGATTGCAGCTGACGGTCGAAAATCACCTCTCCATAATTATTCAGGACCAGGATATGTCCTTGCTGGGTGGATAGTAAATATTCCAATTTACCGTCGTTGTTGATATCTGCAATAGCTCCGGGAGCCAAGCTGCGTCCTTGCATATCTATCTTCCAAAGGACATTTCCATTTTCATCAAAACGATAGATTAAACCTGTTTGAGTGATGAGAAAAATATCAGTTTGCCCATTCTGATCAAAATCCCCAACTGAGATGGATGAAGATACCGGTACGTTGGCGGGGTACCTCCAAACGGGTTTTCCCCCGGCATCAAAACAAAATATTTCGCCGGTAGCTGAAGCCGCAACAATATAAGCTTTTCCATCCGAAGCAGCGAACATGACCGGAGCGGATGTCGACCAGGTCTCTGAAAAGCCTCCGATCTTATACTTCCATATCACCGACAAATCATTTCCTAAAACGGTTATTGCTCCATCGTTTGTGGCAATCACAATTTCTGATTTTCCATCACCATTTACATCTCCAACTGAAGGGCTTACCGGTTTTCCGGGCAATGTTGCCTTTTTTATCAGGCTACCCTTTACTGCATCGAATAACCAAACTGTTCCCGATAAATCAGTTTGCACTAATTCGTACGAGCCATTGCCATCGAGATCGGCGATCACGCCTGCCGACCATTCTGATCCGGCAATCAGTTCAGCTTGCCAAACGACCTTACCAGCTCCATTGAGGCACGTCAACTGACCGCTATTGTCGGCCGCATAGATTAATGCAGGTTCTGCTATGCGTTTGAGAACGGCCGGATAGGTCATAAACCGGCTCCTGGTTTTCCAGCGCCATAAACCGATGCCATTTTTCCCAACCGCGATCATCTCTTCCTGGGATGCGATCAAAACCTCATCCAATCCATTGTTATCAATGTCGGCAACGGTAGCAGAGCTTTCCAGAAAGCT
>JAPLDV010000100.1 GCA_026391235.1 Bacteroidia bacterium
TCCTGCAGATTCCAGGCGTACCGACTGCCGATCGGATCAGCCAGGGTCCGGTCGCAGAAATAAACATTATTGAAGTTCGCCGAATAACTCAGCCAGGCGGTCCGGCCGGTTTCACCGATAAATCTCGATGGGAGATTCAGAAAATAGGCCTGTCGTCCGAAATTCTTCATATAGGTGATCAGCTTATATGGTCCGGTAATCTGATCTGATTCAAGCAGATATGAGTTCATATCTTTCATTCCCGGCCAGCGGATCGGATTTCCAGATGGTCGGCAGCCAGGGTTTCGGACTGTAGTTTACCACCTTCTCCTGGGCTGTCAAACTTGTATAAGAGACTAATAACAAAGAAATTAAGCTTCCAATTAAAATTTTTGTTTTCATAAATTATTTTTTTTCACCACGGAGACACGGAGAACACGGAGGTACACGGAGATGCATTCAAATTAATCTTCTCTGCGGTCCTCTGCGTTTTCTCTGCGCTCTCTGCAGTTTATTCTCTATTCTCAATTTTTATCAATTTTCACTTCATACGAATTTACAGGATTCAGTCGTAGCATAGGTGGATTTAATGGAGTAGGTTAGCACCTCCGGTGCAGGCACTCCTTCATGGATCATCAGCATTGGAATACAGATAGATAACAGATGTATCTTATTCATAGCGAAACCTTTTTAGGGATGAAGGTAAGATACTTCCGATGAAACAAGCGCAGCACCAATATAATAACTGGAGTATGTACTAAAATGGAAGTTTGGATATTAATAGTGCCGGCTCTAAGGCCGGCCCGTTCTGATATCATGGCTCATGAATTCGTAGGCGGACACTAAGGTAAGCCGCTAAGTGAGTACGGGAGGGCCTAAGCGCCCTCCCGATTTGTCTCACTATAATTTTTGAATATAAAAATTAGGATCAACCGAAACTATTGCGTTTTCCGGTACCTCCAGCTCCTTCCAGTCTGTTGCCGGATTAACCCATTTCTCCTGATCATTTATCCTGATTTTTAGAGGCATATCGAAACCGGCAATGCAATTGTTCCACCTGTATTTACATGTCTTTCCTTCGACCGAATATTCAAAAAACGGGATTTTGGTATTCCGGAGATATTGATCGAAAAACAATTTCAGATCCATTCCTGTTGCTTCCGACAGATAGCTCTCTATCTGTTCAGTCGTTACCGTTTGATGGTAAAACTTTTTACTGATCCCCCTCAGTATGCTCCTGAATTTTTCATCATTATCCACCAACTGCCGCAGGGTGTGAAGCATATTTGCTCCTTTGGCATACATATCGCCCGACCCTTCCCGGTTTACATTGTACGGACCGATAATCGGCGTCCGGTTGCCGATATTTTTACGGGTTCCGATGCAATATTCATTACCCGCCTGCCTGCCGAAATGATAATCAACGAACAGGGTTTCGGAGTAAGCGCCAAAGCTCTCATGGATCCACATATCAGCTATATCCCTGGATGTTATGCTATTACCAAACCATTCATGGGCCGATTCATGGATAATAATGAAATCGAATTTCAATCCCCAGCCGGTCCGGCTTTCATCCCTCCCTCCGTAACCGAATTTATAGCCATTTCCGTAGGTCACTGAACTCTGATGTTCCATCCCGGGATAAGGCACCTCAACAAGTTTGTAACTGTCTTCATAAAAAGGATAGGGTCCAAACCAGTGCTCCAGGGCATCCAGCATCCTCTTCACTTCCTGAAAATAGGTTTTGGCCAGATCCAGATTGTCTTTCAGCACGTAATAATCGCAATCCAGCATACCCTTTTCTCCCGGATACTTTTCAGAGAAATGCGCATAATCTGCTATATTCAGATTTACTCCGTAATTATTGATCGGATTGGATACGAACCAGTTAAAGGTCTTCGTATGATCAGCATTCTGCACCTCGTTTCGTAATCTCCCGTTCGAGACATCGGTAAGGTTTTCCGGAACCGTCACGCTGATCAGCATACTGTCGGGTTCATCAGCCTGATGATCCTTGCAGGGCCACCAGATGCTGGCGCCATCACCCTGACAGGTGGTTACAATGAACGGGTTACTGTTTTTATCCCTTTTCCAGGATAAGCCGCCGCTCCAGGGAGGATTGCGACTGATGCGCGGCCTGCCTTCAAACTGTACGATGATCTCATTAACATCTCCTCGTTCCTGGGTTTTTGACAATTGAATAAACCAGGCATTTCCATCACGTTTGAATTGCACCTGCTTGTTATCCTCGTATACCTTCGAAATCTTCATTGGTTCCTGAAGATCTATCTGCATAACCTGATACGGGTCGGTGACCTGGTATCGGATGGTATTCTGGCCTTTCAAAGTACTGTCGGCCGGGTTGACAGCAATATTCAGGTGATAATATTTCAGGTCCCACCAAGCCCTTTCCTTTGTGACCGATCCCCGCAGGGTATCCTGATGGGTGAACCCGCGATTCTGACCCATTGCGCTTATCGATATTAAGATTATTGGCACAATGACCAGAACTTTAATTCTTTTCATAATTTCAGTTTTTATCTCTGTGCAACTCTTTGGTTCTCAGTGGATCTATGTGTAATTTCTTTTCTTTCAGCAGAGTTGCACAGAGAAAACCAATTTACTTTGAAATTTTATATCCGATGGCACAGTCGGCCGGCCACGTTTTCGATGGCTGGATCACCAGTCCTTCGGGTTTCTGTGCCCAGATGACTTTTTCGGAACTTCCAAGCAGTTCAACATTCGTGACTCTTCCGCCTTTTGCATTGGCAGCCAGTGATTTGATAACGATTTT
>JAPLDV010000896.1 GCA_026391235.1 Bacteroidia bacterium
GTTCAATCTTTACCCTTATTTAGTTTTTTTTAATTTTACGAAAACTAGTACTATGAGCACCACTGTAAACAGGAAATCTGTTCGTTTTAACAGCGATCCTAAAAGGGTAATTGCCCGGTTTTTCTTTCCCGGTCCGGAAACACGCGTCCAGGCAATAATTCAAAAAGTGGCTAATATGCCTGAAGAGGCTGCACGATTGACTTTAAATCAGTGTCTCCGGGATTTTTCATTCAGGCACCGGAATATTTCACGGATTTACCAGAAGCACTTCGATCGCGTTCGTGATATTATGAATGGCCGGAATGGTGACCTGGATCTTCTGTCGGAATACAAAAAGTTATTGATCGGAGCCTATTTTTCATCGGAGTATTCGATCGAGTCAGCTGCTTTTTTTAACCCTTCGATGGTGGAGGATCCCGATCAAAGCGGACTGCAGGAAGGAGAGAAGAGGATTATCATGAGCTTCAGGGCAACTGGTGAAGGACATATCTCATCCATTGTTTTCAGGGGAGGGGTGCTTGATTCCCAAAATAACATGAAGCTGATCTCAACCGGAAGATTGGTGGATGAGGCAGAAGCAGTGCGGAACTACATCTATAAAAAGGACGTTTTCTCCCAAAAGCTATCGGAGATGCATGCAAATCATGGGGTTGTTGATCATGTTATGGGAAAATTGCGTTATGAATTTGACTATAACGAATTGCTACGCGCAATTGAAGAGACCAACCGTGAAATGAATCCCGATGAGGCAGAGCGTAAGGTTTTGCAGCTGATATCATGGCTTGGAGATTCACATTATGAAATTTCATTTTCTCTTGATACCGGGATCTCCGATCGGGTAATCTTCCCGATCGCAGCGGCCGAAAGCAATGGTATTGAGGATGCACGCTTTATAAAATTCACAGATGAGGATGGGCTGGAACGCTATTATGCTACCTATACTGCTTATAACGGCCGCACTATTTTGTCAAAGCTGGTTGAAACAAAAGATTTTTATACGTTTAAAATAATGCCAATCCATGGAGAAAATGCACAAAACAAAGGAATGGCCTTGTTCCCAAGAAAAATCAACGGGCAATATGCCATGCTGTCCCGACTCGACGGGATAAATAATTTTATCATGCTCTCTGATCATATCAATCTGTGGAACACCGCTAAAATGATACAACAGCCCAGGTTTCCATGGGAATTTATCCAGGTTGGAAACTGCGGGTCGCCCATAGAAACCGAATATGGATGGTTGGTCATTACACATGGGGTAGGGACCATGCGCAAATACGTTTTGGGAGCCATGTTACTCGATCTTGATGACCCGACCAAAGTAATAGGACAACTAAGCGAACCATTGATTTCCCCAAACGAAGAGGAACGTGAGGGCTATGTTCCTAATGTTGTATACTCTTGTGGCTCCTTGATTAATAACGATGAACTGGTTATTCCTTATGCAATGTCGGATACCTCTTCAACCTATGCAACCGTATCCCTGAAAGAGCTATTAACCAATCTCGTTCCGTCGGAGCTTAAAAAAGGGTCGCAGTTATTTGAAGAGCCAAAAACAAGAATACTGGTGGTTGAAGATGAAGTTCTGAATCAGAGGATTATCGCGAACTATCTAAAATCGGCTGGTTATGAGGTGGAAGTTGCCTCTGATGGGATAATCGCCCTGATGAAAATCGGTAAGGATAAATTCGATCTGATCCTGTCGGATATTGCTATGCCCAATTTTGATGGCTATCAATTGGTTGAATACATGAAGGAGAATAAAATTGATATCCCGGTGGCATTCCTTTCAGGCCATACCAGTGGTGCTGACGTTGAAAAAGGTTTGCGGCTGGGTGCAGTGACATACATCAAAAAGCCTGTTGACAAAGAGGTGCTTTTAGATCGGTTGGCCAGGATTTTGGAAACTAACGGGACATGAATCGATCGGCAATTTGACCGGCCCACAGGTAAGATAAAGTACTTTCCGCACCCTGATTCCGATTGATGTTAAACTCCTCAATCCCATCGTTACACCCCTTGGTCTCTTCATCGCAGACCGGTAAATTGAGATCATTTCTGCCAAAAAACCAATTGAATGAAGATATCAGCTTTTCAATATTGATGTAATCTCCTGTAGCAGTCCATGCACTTTCATACATGACAACCATTGCCAGGGCATCAATCGGTTGTTGTGCAAATAATTCATAATCTCCATCGAGGCGTAACCATTTGCCATTGCCGATTAATGAAAGCCAATCATTTTTGAAACATTTCGATTCGAGAAATTTACAGGTTTCGTCTGCTACCTGCAGGTATAGCTTATTACGGGTCAAATTGAATGCCTTGTACAGTGCGGCAGGTAAAAGCCCGTTATCATAAGTCATGGTTTCTTCGAACCATTTCCATGAATCGCGTTGATTATGATCGTAATTAGCGCATAATTCATCTGCCATTTTCACTAATAACACCAGATATTGATCCTGATCCGGAAATCTTTTTATATAATGATACAATCCGAAAATGCAATTTGCATAACCGCGAATGTAACGCAGATGGCTGAGGTGCTTTAATGAATGGTTAAACAATTGTTGCCCTGTTTGAAAAAGAGCATCGTTAGGAGCATACCTGACAAGATATCCCAAAGCCCATAACGTCCTGCCAAAAGCATCGTCGGACTTATCATCCACAAAAGCCGTTCTTTCAAAAGTCAGGTAATTATTGAAACTACCATCTTTTTGGCTCATAAAGTTTATGTATGACAGGTACCTGATGATTAATGATTCATAACGCTGACAGGGATCGTTTATCCAGGCCCTCAGGCAAACAATTAAGGCACGTGAATTATCGTCGATGCAATAACCGGTTTTGTAAAAAGGAACACAGGTAGTGGCGTGTTGAAGCAGCCCGGTATCATCGGTAAGTCGATCAAGGTGGGTAATATCAAATTCGGGATAGATGATTTTAGAATTGAGAGAAATATCTATTGGCATCAATCCTGGTTGGGCTATTACCTCTTTGAAAAGTTCCAGATAAGCTTTTCCGATTTTTGGCCATGCAATAGCTTTTCCGTATTCAGAGGCATTTATTTGCAATTCTGCCATTTGATCCGGGTTTTCAAGCAATCGGTTTACCAAATCGGCCAGCTCACAATAGTTTTCAAATGGGAAGAGCCATCCACGTTCATTCGCCAATAGCTCTTTGGCATGCCAATAGGGGGTTGAAACCACTGCACAACCTCCGGCCACAGCATAGCTTAACGTACCGCTGGTAATCTGGGCTTGATTGAGGTAGGGAGTCACATAAATATCAGCAGCCTTCAGATAAGACATCAGGTCAATTTCACTGGCATATTGGTTCATATAAACCACATGTTGAGATAAACCAAGCTGTTTCGTAAGATTCTCCAGGAATTCACGATATTCTTCGCCAACCTGCCTAACCACATTCGGATGAGTTTTGCCAAGCACCACATATAGCACCTCCGGATGTTTGGAAACAATTGCCGGCAGTGCCCTGATCACGGTTTCAATTCCCTTATTTCGTCCGATTAACCCGAAAGTGAATAAAACCTTCCTGTTTTCCCACTGCAGCGGTTTTGCCGGAAGAAGATGGTCCATGGCTACAAAATCCGGTACCCCATGCTCGATACGGACGATTTTATTCAATGGAACCTTATAAATATTCTGCAAAAATTCGCTCGCCAGCTTGCTCATCACAATGATCCGGCCCGAGTATTCACAGATTTTTTTCATCAAGTATGGCAGGTAGTTACCAAGGGGATTCGTAATTTTCGAAGCAAGGAAAGGATCAAAAGTCCGCTGTCGCCACCATAGATACCATACTCATGCTGAAGCAGGCAGATCCCGGCACCTGAATGGTTAATATAATCAGCCATATCAACGTATTGTTCCTTATTCATGTCGTTGATCGAGCGTTTGACAATGGATGGGTACTCATAACTCTGTCCCGGATCGTTCATCGCGATCACTTCCATTTCGATGGTAAGGGCATCGATTTCTGCAGCTTTCAGGATCGCCCTAATAAGGTTTTCCGTAAAAGTGGCAATCCCACATTTGCGCGGAACATAGTTTCCAATACAGATGACTTTCATAGGATAAGGATTAATTAATTATTCACCTCTGTGTTTCTCTATGTTCTCTGTGTCTCCGTGGTTAATAATTATTTAATCCTTATCCTATGAAAGTCATCTGTATTGGAAACTATGTACCGC
>JAPLDV010000873.1 GCA_026391235.1 Bacteroidia bacterium
TTTCCCGTCGCGCAAACTCATCCAGTCCATAATTATCATCGATATGCAGGAATCCTCCGGCCAGCAGATATTGCCGCAGGTTATCGGCTTCCTGAGGGGAGAACAGTATATTTCCATGGCCAGTGATATGGATGAACGGCAGCGAGAAGATATCCCGGCTGCCGGGCTCAACCATAACCGGATCTTTGGCAATATCGGTATTCATAGTTTCATTGCAGAATTTGATCAGATTGGGCAATGAGGTAGGGTTAACGTACCAGTCGCCTCCGCCGGAGTATTTCAGGAGGCCGAGGTGCACGGATTGAGCGCTCAGGTTGGAGGACATTAGTACTAAGGCGAGCAGAAGAAGTGACAAGTGACGAGTGACGAGTGACAAACGTACCTCCCCCTGCCCCCTCCTTCCTAAGGAGGGGGGGAGCCTGAGCGTCAGGTCGTGGTGGCTGTAACCATTTGCCCTGCGCCCTTCTCGCTCATCCCCGCGAAAGCGGGGACCGGGACCCGACGCTGCACTGCGCCCTTCTCTGTCATCCCCGCGAAAGCGGGGACCCCTCCCCTCCGGGAACAAAATCATGCGGAAGCCCATCTTCATCTTATACATATTTCAGCTTTTGTCCCCGCAAAGTTGCGTTAAATGGCCGAATCCTCATCGGCCGCCGCGAGAATACCGAAAAATTCTTAATTTTGCGCACGATCGGAGAAATGCCAGAGTGGTCGATCGGGGCGGTCTCGAAAACCGCTGTGCCCTTACGGGTACCGGGGGTTCGAATCCCTCTTTCTCCGCAAGATGGGCGTGAATTGGGTGTGGGTTTGGGTGTGAGGTGTGGGTGTGAAAAGAGTTCAAAGACGTGATTTTTAAGTAAATCGGGCCATTTTTGTTATATAATCTCCTTTGGTTTAGAATAATTTCTTAAATTGGTATTAATTATTCATTCCTAAAACTCTTAAACTGACTCGCTATGAAAAAAATTCTAAAAATCGGAGCATGGATCTGTGCCGGCATTGCCGCAATCTTAATGCTTTTAGGATCAGTTGCTGCCATATTTGCTGGCGGAAATCTGTTTAACCACTTCTGGGCCAATTACTTTTACCCGTCGGTCAGCTTTATCGGCGCCGGTATTCTGATGCTGCTGTTATTAATGGCTGATAAGGATAAGTAGGAAGTTATCCGGCTTTCACTTTCTGACTGCAGAGCAGTTCAACAACCCGATACCGGATGTTCCGGATATCATGAGTTTGGATCTCCTCCATCAAAAGGCTGCGAGACCCCGAACAAATCTATTATCCAACCCCGGAAATTGCCCGTAGCGTAATAAACAAGCATGTTTGTCAAATAGTTTTCTATCGGAAATCAACTTACAAAGCGATTGAGTAGATTAGAAAATTATTTGAAAATTGAATGCCCGGAACAGCGATAAATCTGCAGCCAGGCTAAAAAATAAAAATTCAGGGAGTGAATACCTTTGAAATGAAAAATTACACACCATGCGCCTCGGGGCAGAGATTGATCCTTTATCAAAAGCCGCCCTCCATGATAGGAAAGGCAGTATGGTATTACCAATTACCTTAACTAATTTTCAGAAAATGAAATATCGGTCATGCTTGTTAAACGGGTGAACCAATAAAATATGAAAAAACAGCAAGAGGAAAAATCGGTGAAAAAGATCTCCAGAAAGGATGCTCTTAAAAAGGCAGGCATGTATGCCGCTTTTACTGCTGCCGCTTCCATCGTGTTATTGACCCCTAAAAAAGCCCAGGCGGATAGTCCGTCTGGTGATAATCCTCCGAATCCCGGTTGGGGTAGTCAGAATAATACACCTCCCAGTGGCGGCGAGCGGTTAAGTTCGCCTTTTACCAAGCCTGAGCCCTCGTCAACCCCTTCGGGCACGAAGAACTCGCCTTGGAAATAATTACGTGAAACGTGACGCGTGAAGCGTGACCCGAAGACCGTGAAGCGTAATTGGGGGAGGAGAAAAACCTATCCGTTTCTGAACGGGAATATCTGCTTTCTTAGGTATTGGATTTAAACAAGCCTGATCCGGTTTGTTCCCATAGCGTATTAATCCGGAGGTAACTCATCCGGGATTTACGCGGTCATACAGATTTATCCATTGGTCAAATAGTTGAAGATGACCTGAGTAAAAAGCAGGTTTATCGAAGTATATTTATATTTTGCATAGATTATTGGAATTAAAAACAATTAAGATATGACAACTTATAACTACACAGGTAGCCATTCACATTGTGTGGATGCTTCGTTACTGCAAAATCAAAAGCAAAACCGTATGAGAAAATCGAACTTGCCGGGTAAGGTTTTTCTGTTTTCAATAGTTTTATTTTTGTCTTCATTGCAGGTACACGCAGCCGATCGCTATTCGGTTGCAACAGGGAACTGGAATGCAACAACCACATGGTCGGCAGCATCAGGTGGTGGATCTGGCGCTTCAGTCCCTGGTGCCGGGGATATTGTTCATATTGAGAGAGGTTACACGGTTACCATCACTGCCGCCGCCGCCTGTGCATCTATAACAATCTATTCGGGCAGTACCCTGGTTTCAGGTACCTTTATATTCACAATAACAGGAACCTGGGTTAAAAACGGGACATTTACGCCCGGTGGCGGAACGGTTAATTTTAATTCTGTTAATGCACAAATTAATGCTGGCACGGGAGCCGCGAACTTCAATATCATAACCATTGGTCTTTCTACCGATAATGCTGTACCCACTACCTTGACAATAAACACAACTGTAACCTGTACTGCTTTAACCTTAAATCAGGAAGTTGGGACTACAGTTAATACCTTGACTATTTCAGGAACTAATCAGTTGACGGTAAGTGGTGCTGTGACATTGACGACACCGGTTGAAGATGCTCATGTTTGTACACTGAATGTTGGTGCCGGCACTTTAGGTTGCGGTTCTGTTTCTTTGGGAGGTGGCGCAAACGCAAAAAAATGTAATCTCTCTATTAGCACTGGAACCGTCAATGTATCAGGTAACATTACCTTTACCAATACGGGTTCCAATATTACATTTACCGATGCCGGAAAATTAAATATTGCAGGCACTTTTGTTGGGGCTACTGGTACCCTCACCCCTTCAACCGGTACCGTTAATTTTAATGGAACAGCTGCTCAAACCATTCCAATAGGGGTCAGCGCTGTTATATATCATCATTTAACCTTTAATAATACAAATGCCAGCGGTGCGACATTAAGCGCCGCGGTTACTGCAACTAATGTTACCGGAAATATTTCTGTGGGTGATGTTAGTTCTGGGAGTTTACTTAATTCGGGAAATTTTGCAGTAACCTTTGGTGCTTCAAAAACACTAACGGTTGCAGCGAATTCAACACTGAATGCAGGTACCAGCGTTATTTCATTTGGTGCTACCGGAACGGCAGCTATCAATGGAACATTTAAAACAGCCAACACGATTGGTTTTTCTGGATCAGCCACGACCGCCATAAATTCAACCAATACCCCAACAATTAATCTTGGTGCATCATCAACCATCGAATACAATGCAGCAGGTAACCAGGCAGTAACGGCAAGAACCTATAATAATCTTGCTCTGAGCGGATCAGGTAATAAAACCATTCTAACCGCGACTACAATCAACAAGAACCTTTCAATAAGTGGCACTGCTAAAGGCCTTTTGAATAATGGGGGTACATCCACCGCGGAGACACTTACACTTGGAGGGGTTAATCAGTTAGCCGGAACATGGAGTAGTAACGGTTATACTGGAACATCAAATAAAAATGACACATGGTTTGTGGCTGCCAATACAGGAATAATAAATGTCACCGGCGGATGTACCGTAGGTTCATGGTCCGGAAATATCAGCACGGACTGGGCAACGGCATCCAACTGGTGCAGCAGCACAATCCCGACATCAACCATCGATGTAACCATTCCTTCGGGGACACCTTTCCAACCCACAATCGGCGCTGCTGCTGTCTGTAAAAATATTACGATTAACAGTGGCGCTACCTTAACTTTCAGCGGTTCGAATACGCTCACCGTACATGGTAACTGGTCGAACAGCGGTACGCTGACGGCGGGAACAGGAACGGTTGCATTTAACAATTCACCTGCTGCAGCTCAAACCATTACCGGAACAACTGGCTTTAATAATCTAACCATTAACAATACGGCGGGTGTAACGCTTGGCAGTGAACTCATAACGGTGAATGGCATTTTAAATCTTCTAAGTGCCAATGCTTCCGCCACGCAGGGTACGCTGCATACAGGCACCTATACGCTGAACATGGGCGCTTCTGCTACAACCGATGGTACCGGAGATGTGACCGGAATAGTGAGACGGACTTCTTTTGCATTAGTCACACCCTATTCCTTCGGGAACAAGTATACCACTTTAAACATTACAAGCGGGACTTTACCAACCGAAGTCAGCTATAACATAGTTTTATCTGCAACACATACCTGGAAAACAAATGCCATAAACCGGTATTACGATATCAGTCAAACCGGTGGAAACAGCACAACAAAAGTGA
>JAPLDV010000300.1 GCA_026391235.1 Bacteroidia bacterium
GCTGAATGTCATGTTCAGGGGTCCGATCCCCGCCTTCGCGGGGATGACAGCGTTAACGCTAAAAAAAAGAGGGGGAGAGGACGTGTGCGTGTGTGCGCCAGGCCTTAAATATCAAAAAATCCGAACAATCGGTATGAATAAAAAGATTCTGGTCATTGAGGATAATGTTGGCATTCAGATGAGCCTCCGGGATGAATTTGAATCCGAGGGATATCAGGTTTGCGTTGCCGGAAACGGGCAGGAGGGACTGGATAAAGCCAAGGCGGAGCATCCCGACCTGATCATCCTGGATATTATGCTTCCTCTGGTTAACGGTTACGAGGTTTGCCAGAGGCTCCGGAAAGAAGGGAACAACACGCCAATTATCATGCTGACTGCCAAGGATAAGGAGATCGATAAGATACTGGGACTGGAGCTGGGTGCTGATGATTACGTAACCAAGCCGTTCAGCCTGAGGGAGATGGTATCGCGGGTCAAGACTATTTTCAGGAGGATCGGAGAATATTCAACCATACCTGACCACGGCCGGATCGGGGAAACAGAATTTGATTTCAAACGGTATGAAGCAAAAAGATGCGGACAATTCATTGAATTTACGCCGCTTGAATTTCAATTGATTCATTATCTGATCAATAACCGGGAACAGGTACTGACCCGGGATGAGATCCTGGAAAAAGTTTGGGGTGAGAATAACACTGTGGTCTCGCTGCGAACCATCGACAGTCACATCACCAATATCCGGAAGAAGCTTGAAGATGACCCGGCTGATCCGAAATATATCCTGAATATCAGGGGGGTGGGTTATAAACTCACCGGGCAATAGAACGGCATTTGCGACTAACGAAATTGGCCATAGACCGACTCCCGGTCCCAATTCGATTATGGCCCCTTTATGGCCCCATTGAACCAAACAGTAATCATTAGATATAGAATGTTTTAACCCGCGATCTCTTCCCCTCTTAGTCTTTTTATGCGCCATTGTATCCCCTTTGAGAGTCCTTTAATTTAGTCTATCTTTGCAAACAAGCATACCAAATGAAACCAAGAGTTTACATTGATACTTCGGTAGTTGGTGGATATTTCGATGAGGAGTTTGAAGCCGATACCAAAAAATTCTTCGACCGTATTTTCCGTAAGGACTTCATCATTTACTTTTCTGAAATCAGCGAAACGGAATTATTTCTCGCACCAGATCATGTTAAAGAACTAAAGAGTAAAATACCTTCAGAGTGTTATCGCTATCTGGAGTTGGATGAGGAATCAAAATCTTTAGCTCAGGTATATATTTCAGAAAAGATACTGGGACCAGCGAGCTATAACGATGCTTATCACATTGCATTGTCGACAGTAAACCGACTGGATGTTCTGGTTAGCTGGAATTTCAAACATATTGTGAACTTCGATAAAATAAAACTTTTCAATTCCGCCAATTTAAAGTTGGGTTATCCTATAATTGATATCCGCTCACCGTTAGAATTTATCGACCATGAAAACTACGACTAAAAAAACATTCGATACGGTTAAATATTTCCGCCAGATAAAGGAAAAGATGGCTGAAAAATTGTGCACCATGACGCTTGAAGAGCAGAAGGAATTTTTACGTAAAATCCGGAGCGGGGATATCAAACTCGCCTAAAGACTGGTGCTGTTCCAACTAAGTTTCCATTGCATACTTATATGGCTGATTTTCTGAGGTTTCAAATTTCGTCAACACTGTTGACGAAATTGATGGTGAATAGGTTTTAAAGAAAAATCTCATTCGATCAAGGTTCTCTACCGAAAACCCCTTGCCAAATTCCGTTGTTAGCCGCATTGACAAATCTTTCAATATTTGTTTGCCATATGCCGCTCTTTCTTTTCCCTGTTGTTCATCTTCCACGATCAGCCTTCCAATTTCAAAATAGGTATACACCATGGTTTGATTTACGGCACGGGCAATGTTTTGCTTTGCTGCCTGTAAAATACCGGCAATTTTTCCACCTTATCTTCACACTTCCTGAACACTTCCCAAAAACCGTATCTTTATTTTTGATCCTTTGAAAACTGTGTAACAGTTATGAC
>JAPLDV010000044.1 GCA_026391235.1 Bacteroidia bacterium
TTTTTCGGCGGCTACCCGATAGGCAGTTGTTGCGATGACATAGGTACCAATATGCGTATGCAATCCGACCAGTTCAAGTTTTCCGCTACCGATAATTTTTCGGATAGCTTCCATAGCCTCCCCGTTCTCATAATTAAAACCGAACCGGTCCCATTTCGGAAATATCCCGGTATCCATATTTACCCTGACGGCAACCCTTGGTTTTACGTCCGTGGTATCTGCCAGGCGGATCAGGGTATAGAGCTCATCGAAATGATCGATATGAATAAATGACCGGTTATTGATGGCTTTCAACAGATCCTCATCGCTTTTATCCGGCCCGTTAAATATAATCTGGCGGCCACCGACTCCATTACGGATCGCCTTATCGTATTCAAAGCCAGACACTACCTCGGCCCAGGAGCCCTCCTGGTGATAGATCCTGCAAACAGCATCGAGGTAATTGGTTTTATAGGACCAACCGAACTGGACCCTTGGATAGCGCGACTGGAAGGCATCAAGGGCCTTTCGATAGGTTTCGCGGATGGTTTTCTCCGACAGTACAAACAATGGTGAACCGAATTCGGTCATCAGGCTGCTGACCGAAACCTGGTCGATATGAGTGATGGGTTCAATTTGGCCGGTCATTCCGATTTTACCTGGCATGCCGGTATGCATCGGCTTAATTACCGGGGGTTCGAAGAGTTTTTTATCCATGATTTATTTTTCTCCTTTTAAAGCAAAAGACTGATGGGTTTCAGCATCCACGATAAGGTCCCAGGAATAGCGGATAAACATTTTCCCTACTTCGAAACTTGTGAAGGGCTCCGGTTCACGGCCCAATGCAAGCTCGACGAGTGCTTCCGGAAGGTTTTGTCCGGCACCTACTGCCAGATACACCCAGGCAGGGATCCGTGGATTTATTTCAACCAGATAATATTTCTGATCTGCAGTTCGTATCATCTCGAGTTCCATCCCTCCCCGCCAGGAAGTTTTAGAAATAATCCGGGAGGTGAGTTCAAGAAGGAATTTATCCGAGATGGTGATTCCACTCCAGGCCTTTCCCTTGTCGGTAATATACAGCTTACGCATCGGAACGGCGCCGATGATTTTTCCATGACCATCGCCCAGGGCTGCCACATTTAATTCGGTTCCCTGGATAAATTGCTGAATTACAACCGGCAGTCCCCACTGTGCGCTGATTTTATAAAATGCTGCAACAGCCTGTTCCACATTGTGAGCCAGGATTGCATCATAAAATTTTCCTTTAATCATCCAGGGCCCGGGGATGTCGCGGCACAGTTTCGGGATTTCCATAGCTGAGCTGAGAGGTTGGCTCCTGGGTACCAGGATATCGTATTTTTTCCCGAATTCGGGCAGGTTCGATTTCAGGCGCTCCTCGTATTGAGCTATTGTTGGCAGAAATGTACGGATGCCCAGTGCCTTCAATTGATTTTCTGATCTGATCAGGGGAAGCAGCTCTGAATCAAAATTCGGGATCAGAACGTCGATCGGATCCTGTTTATGGATAACCTTCAAACGGTCCAGCACCGGTTCCATTCCCTGCGACGGGTATGGGATGATGTACACCTTGTCGGCCACTCCTTCCATGTATGCGCCGGGCTCCAGATTTTCATAGGCGATTCCGAGAATTCTGGGTTCGAAAAGGGTCGAATCGCGGAGTCCCCGGATTACCGGCACACCAGGACCGGGATTATCGGTATTATTCAGGCCGCTGACGGCTATTGTCAATTTTTCACGCATCTTTTTCCAATAACTGAAATGATTTCAGCACGCAAATAAAATCAATAAAGTACCTATCGAATTCTGCATCAGCTATTTGGTAATCAAAACTTATCGTATCAAAAATCCGGTTTTTATCGGCTCCTCCGATCATCAGTTTCAGGATTGCCAAACCGGTGGGATTCAGTGTAAAGGATTCCCCGGTTGAGGGGTCAAAAACCATTCCCTGATCGCTGATACGGAGTTCTGATTTTATGTGCATTGTCATTTATGAATTTCTCTGCATAATATACAAATTAAATGAATTCCATGTAGAGTCCCCGCAGTTTTGGAACCGAACAACAAAACAGATAACTCACCACCCACACCCACACCCACACCCACACCCCCTTTTTCCCCCCCGCGACCTTGTCATTCCCGCGGAGGCGGGAACCGCTTCCCTTACCACTAATGCCCTCAGCAGCACCTGTCATCCCCCGAGGGGACGTATTCAA
>JAPLDV010000509.1 GCA_026391235.1 Bacteroidia bacterium
TCAACCTAAGGACATAATACGTTAATTTTCAATAGTTTTAAAGACCCTTCTGGCTATTATGATCCATTTATTTTACCCGTAAGTGAATATGTAATGGAAATCCAGTTCAAAGGGGTGCGGGTGTGTACAATAATTTTCAGGTTATTCTATTTATGGCCGTATGACGTCATTTTGCAGAATACTGCAATTATGCACTACAGATTCTTAACGCATCTGACAGACATGCCGTAAGAGTTTAAATCGTTATCCCGCGAAATACCGGAAGTATTGTACGCAACAGACCTCGAATAGGTCGCTCCTGCGCTAACTACCGTGGAGGTCCAGATGCCGAAGGCAGCCCCGGTGGCCACAAAGGTTGCATCAGTATACCAGCGATACCCCGCGGGAAGGGCTGAAAACCCTACTGAATTGGTTGCCCCGTAATTCGGACTGGCCCAATGGCTCGTTCCGGCTTCTTTCAGCTTCCCGCCGACGTTGCCTGTAGTCCTCAGACCTGCAGCATTTGAATCAATTTCACCCATGCCCAGATATTTTTCGAGCACCTTGCACTCCTCATCGCTTGGGAGATGCCAGCCTTGCGGGCAGGCATCTTGTGCAGCAATGGCATTGTAAAGAACCCCATAAGTTTGGTAAGTACTGGCGGCTTTTGCCTCCGTGACGATCGTGCCTTGATATCCATAAACATAATAGTATTTGGCATCTGTGGAGCCCGATGTGCTCGGACTGACCGCCGGCAGCCAGGCCAGGTTCTTAATCATCCAGGTTTGCGTACCGATGGTTTTATAAGGATATACATTCCCATCCCGGCTGTCGGAAAAGGTTGAGTAGGATACGGTTACGGTTTGAATTTGCCTATGGGTCAGGCCGCCCCCGTCTTTTACTTCCAGTTTGACTGAATAGGAGCCGGCTAAGGAATATTGGTAAATAGTGATTTTTATTTTGTCGTAATCCGAATCCCAGGTGCCGTCGCCATCGAAATCCCACCGGACCTCCAGGTCATCGGCAGGTGTTTCCGCATCGGTGCAGGCAGAGGCATCAAAGGTAAACCGCGTTTCGGTGGTACCGGTTGCCGGATCCATGGTAAAGCTGGCGGTGGGCGCAGTGTTTCCCCTGACGCAGCGGACGGAGAATCCCTGATCCTTGTAATCGCGGTGGTCGCTTTCAATAACATCTGATTCGGACACAAGGTAACGGTACCAGGGATAAGAGGAGGCATCCAGGGAGGCAGACCAATAAGCGGTAAAGTCGCCAAGGCTGCTGAATCCGCCGCTTTTTTTGCGGAAGCCACCCGGGCGGGCGGCAAGTCCGGATTCATTGGTTGCCCCGGTATTGGGATCGGACCAGCGCTCCGTTCCGCTCTCCTTCATTTTACCCCCGGCCGGTGAGCCAAGAAAATCTGTCAGGGTAGTCCACTCCGCATCGGAAGGCAAATGCCAGCCGCCCGGGCAGGCCCATCTGGCAGCCTCCCAGTTGTAAAGTGCACCATAGGTGTCATAACTGGCACTCGCTTTTGCATCTGGCACGCTGGAACCCTCGTACCCATAAACATAATAATGCTTTTCGGCAACTGAACCGGCTGAGGAAAGACTGACAGCAGGCAGGTAAGCCAGGTTCTCGGCCATCCAAACCTGATCCCCGATCTTCACGCTGGAATAGTTTTTCCCGTCCGCATCGGCGCAGGCGCTAAACTCTACCTCGTAATTTTTTGAAGCGGCAGGCGAATCGGCTAAAATGGTGACATACGCACCGCTTGTACATTGATAATGAATGATTTCACCTGCTGAAAATCCCAGTGAATACATCGATTGGAGGGATTTTAGGCTTGGCTGTGAAGAATTGTTGAGATTGTTCTGGTTGTTGTGGTTGTTTTGGTTGTTGGATTCGGTTCCCAGGTATTGAATCCGGTTTCCCGAACCGGATGCATCGGTGCAGATTACCTTATAACCGGTGGTTCCCCGGTCTGTGGTAAGACTCACCAGATAAATTCCAGCAGCGGTGACTAAAAGATCAAACTGGTGGTCACCCGGTTGTAAAAATGCTTCGGTTTGTGCGATAACCTGTCCAACCAGGTTCTGCACCTTTACTTTAACCTGCATAGGTTCCTGAACACCTGCTATGATGGTTGCCCTGCCTGAAAAGGGGTTTGGGAAAATCATCACTTGCGCGCCATTTTCCTCAAAAACAGGGATGCCGGTTTTGGGGGTCAGGATCAAAGTGGCACTGCCGGGCAGGGTTATGATCTGACCGGTGGCCAGGTTGGTAGCTTTAACGCTGTCGACCTGACCGGCTGCGCCTGTTCCGGTAAAGGTGATGCTGATGTTCTGCCCTAATGATATCAGGGCGACGGACAGGAAAACGATTAAGGGGAAAATTTTTTTCATAAGGATAGAGTTTAAGTTCAACAAAATGTTTAATCCTTATGTAAAGTTCGGGAAGAAAGCATGGCCGCACATAGCAATTACGGTGCATAAACTTGTAATTCCGTATCAGAAGATTGCGATTTCAGGTCACTTAATGGAATAGGCTTTCAGTATCTTCTTAAATTCGGGGAGATTTTTCAGTGGCGTCCACCTCGGATCCATTTCCAGCAGTTTGGTGGTCAGCGGACCCGGTTTTGAAAGCAGTTCATCAATAAGCTTCAAAGCTTCAGGATATTTGCCGGCACGGGTATAAATATAGGACAGATTTTCGGCCAGATAGGGCCACTTGAGCGCGTTTTTCGTGTCCGGCACCAGTCTTACCGACTCTTCTCCGAGTTTAATTGCCTGGTCCGGCTGACCCAGACCTGCATAAACCAGACCAAGGGTATTGATCACCCGGGCATCAGCCTGATATTCCGGTTTGGATTTTTGGAGCTTCTCCAGGAATACCCGGGTGGAATCGTAGTACGCCCGCTCCAGGTCAGGCTTGTTCATGAATCCATAAGCAATGGCATACAAAAGGTATTTCGGCTGATAGAAATAATCAGCGGGAAAAACATCAAGCGGGCAGCGGGAGAGCTCACCGGGAATCTTTTCGTACCGGCCCTCATACAGATCCATCCATACATAGCGGTACGTGAGATACATAAAAGTTTGATCCTTCGGGGGATTATCATGTTCCTCATCTTCCAGGATTTTTCGTGCTTTGCCGATATCACCCTTCCATTTCAGGGCTATGTCGGACAGCCTGTTATAGGCCAATGAAAACACTGGGTTTATTCCAACAATCTCATCATAACACTGTATAGCCCGGGGAAAGTCGCGCAGGTATTCATAAGTCATTCCCAGATGCATGTTAATCTGGACGCCTTTCGGCTTCATTTCATAATGTTTCTTCAG
>JAPLDV010000050.1 GCA_026391235.1 Bacteroidia bacterium
TGATTGCTGTAAACACCGTCATACCAATGATGCCAAAAATAAAGTTAGCCGAGAGTAAAATTTCTGCAGATATCTGTTTGCCGGATACCAGCCGGAAAGGGTCAATTAATAGTCCGATGATTATCATGGCAATTACCATCGCCACAATCGATGTCACGAGTGATTCACCAAAGAACTGGGCGATCAGTTGTTTCCTTTGAGAGCCGAAGGCCTTGCGTAACCCGATTTCCCTTGATCGCCTGGAGCTTCGGGCGGTGGAAAGATTCATGTAATTGATGGCGGCAATGAGAAGAATAAAAATTCCGATAATTGAAAAGATAATCACGCGCTGGATCCTTCCGGCGGGATGGCCGAATCCGAAATATTCATGCAAATACATTTTTTTCAGTGGAGCCAGCATGAACCTGGTATCGAACTGACTGCGGTCGATCCCGCTTCCGGTGAAATCAATGTGGTTTTTGACTGATTCGGTGAGCTTCCCGTCAACCGGTCCCGGATCAGCTTCCTTGTAAAGCATGGCGAAAGTGAAGATATTGTTCGATCCCCAATGATCAACATACGCTCCCGTGGTTCGTGTAAAATCGAATGGTACCAGGAAATCGAACCTGAAACTGTTATTGACCGGTAGTCTTTTTAACAGGCCGGTAACCTTAAAATTGTATTTATTATCCACGATGATCACTTTGCCGATCGGATCTTCGTTTCCAAAGTATTTAATAGCCATTTCCAGCGTCAGAACAATGGAATAAGGTTCACGGAGTGCGGTATTGGGGTCGCCTTTTACCAATGGGAAAGTGAAAACCTTAAGAAAGGTTGAATCAACACAGGTGATCCCGTTTTCATAAAATGCCTTGTCTCTGTATTTCGTCAGGAGAGCGCCCGCCTGAGTTGCCCTTACGGTAGTCTCGATCTCCGGAATCTCCTTTTTCCATCCTTCTCCTGACGGGAAGGGGGTTACCGTAACGTGGTAGATTTTTCCGTCGTAATTCTGATCCTGCTCCACCCTGTAAATCCGATCCACATTCTTATGGAACCGGTTCATAGAGACTTCATCAGAAACCCAGATGAAGATGAACATGGCAGCAGAAATACCGAGGGCCAGTCCAATAATGTTGATAAAGGAATATCCTTTTTGACGGAGGAGGTTCCGTACGGCCACGATAATGTAATTGCTCAGCATGGGTTTGGTTTTTCATATAAGACGAACGAAAATTAACTTTGCTACAGAGGTGGAAAAAGAGGAACGCGGATTTACGCGGATGCTGCGCAGCGCGGATTTACGCGGATTTATTTTATGATCCGGGAAAATCCGCGTTCCTGCAGGATCCGCGTCATCCGCGTTCTAATCCTTCGCCAGCCTTGCAATGTAAATCGTAAAACAGTATCTTCCGGCGCTAATAGTGATATACCATGAAAACCGACCGGATAAACTTTCCCTATGTACTTTTTATATCCATGGTATCTGCCCTGGGGGGGCTCCTTTTTGGATACGATTGGGTCGTGATCGGCGGTGCCCAGCCACATTACGAGGCCTATTTTATTGCCCATTCTGATCTTTGGGCTGCTGCAAAGGCAGGTACTGCTTCGGTACGGTTTGAGTGGCTGCAGGGGTTTGCCATGAGCAGTGCCTTGTGGGGAACACTCATCGGGGCCATGGTTTCGGGCTGGATCGCCGACCGGTTTGGCCGCAAAAAACCGTTGGTGATATCGGCCTTCTTCTTTACCTTATCGGCTATCTGGGTTGGATCCATCGATCAGACTTGGTGGTTTGGAGGCGACAGTGCTGTGTTCAACGGGTTTGGGGGATTTATGGCAGCGAGGATCATCGGGGGCATCGGCATCGGGCTGGCATCCATGCTATCACCCCTCTTTATTGCAGAAGTTTCACCATCGGCTTACCGCGGGCGGTTGGTCAGCCTGAACCAGCTGACTATCGTGATCGGAATTCTGGCGGCTCAGATGACAAACTATTGGATTGGCCGGTTTCAGGCGCCGGTTGACCCTTCATTAATTGAAACTGCCCGGCAGCAATGGGCGGGTGATATGGCTGCCGATGGTTGGAGATGGATGTTTCTGGCCGGAGCCGTTCCTGCCTCACTCTTCCTGCTGATGTCGTTGTTTCTGCCCGAAAGTCCGAGGTGGCTGACAAAGTTTGGAAAACCCGAAAAAGCAGGACGTGTTCTCCAGAGAATCGGATCGGTTGAATATGCCAAAACAGAACTGGCTGAAATCAAGGCCTCAATGGTTAATGAAACCCGGAAAGTAAATCTGAAGCACCTCCTCGAAAAAGGAATGCCCCGGATACTCCTGATCGGAGTCGTGCTGGCTGTACTCCAGCAATGGTGCGGGATCAATGTTATTTACAATTATGCCACCGATATCTTCTCAGCAGCCGGTATCGACAAAACCAATGTGCTCTTTACCATTTTACTGACCGGGGTGGTTAACCTGATTTTCACCTTTGTAGGGATGGCGCTGGTGGATAAACTTGGCCGGAAAACCCTGATGCTGATCGGAACCGCCGGTTTGACCATCATCTATGCCCTGATGGGTGCCGCGTTCCTGTTTATCAACAAAGATCCGGAATCCTTGAAATTATTGAGCCTGCCCACCCTGATCCTGGTATTGATGGCGATCGCAGTGTACGGGACTACCCTGGCTCCGGTTACATGGGTGCTATTATCTGAGATTTTCCCCAATCGAATACGTGCCACGGCTATGTCGATCGGTACCTTTTCACTCTGGGTAGGTTGCACCATACTTACCATGACCTTCCCGATGCTCAACAGCACACTGAAAGCTTCAGGAACATTCTGGCTGTACGGTGGGATTTGTATCCTTGGCTTCCTGTTCGTGAAGAGAATGCTGGTGGAAACGAAGGGAAAGAGCCTGGAGCAGCTTGAGAAGGATCTGGCAGTAGGCAGTAGGCAGTAGGCAGTAGGCAGTAGGCAGTAGGCAGTGGGCAGTGGGCAGTAGGCAGTAGGCAGTAGGCAGTGGGCAGTGGGCAGTAGGCAGTCTGTTACTTTTTGAGCCACCGTTTTAATTTTCGAAATTCAATGGCTTGGTAAACGGGCTTGATGAATGGTAGTATCCGGTTGATAATGAGGATAAATCTAAATAATCCGGATGGATAAACCTTCCGCCGGTCGTGTCGAATTCCTTTAATTATCTTTTTGGCAACCGATTCGGCTGATTGAATCGGGAAAGCCATTGGGATTCTGTTTCCTGCGGTTTCAAAAAATTTTGTCCGTGTGGCAATGGGAAAAACAACCATTAGATGGTTACCCGAATTATCGAATCGATAGCCTTCGGCAAACCGATGAATGGCTGCTTTCGTTGCACCATAAACTGTATAGCCAGGTACCGACCATTCTGCCATTGCGGAACTGACCATTACCGTCTTCCACTTTTTGTGCGAGTTCAGCTGCTGCATTTTCAGAAGAGAATAGATAGGAGATAAGGTATTTAACCTGAAAATCAGCTCCAGATGTGACCAATCAGCTCCCTTAAGTTGCTCGTAATAAGCAAATCCGGCATTGGCAATAAATAGATCAACGGAACCGAGCGAAGTTTTCGCAAAATCAAACAGCTGGTCAACCTGGTCCGGATTTGAAAGGTCGCCGACAAATGGCGTCACCTTGTCGATGTGCGTTATGGCTACTTTCTCCAGGTTTTCAGCATTCCGGTCGGCAGCAATGATTTTGCAATCAAACTTCAGGAGTTCCTCCAGGATTGCCAGCCCTATGCCGGAAGCAGCGCCGGTTACAACGATATTGGTCTTAGTAATATCCATCAACAGGTTCGATTTCGGCTTCCGGGAATGTCATCCGGAAGGGGTCGACATAAATTGCGATTAATGGTTCCAGTAGATTCAATTCAGGAAAGTACAACGGGTCGACTTTGACATCCTTGACCAGGGAAAAACGACCGGTTCCTTTTGCGGACGGCGTAACCCGAAATCTCTGACCATTCAGCTCCTGGTATAAGTGAATGGGCAGTAGTCGGGTATTCACCGGAAACGGGATTCCCCCTGTTTCAAGACGAATCTCCAGCCAGGGCGCAAAACTGCCAACCTGGATAAGATGTCGCCGGTCCTTGTGGGTCCATTTGAAATCGGTCAGTTCTTTCGGGATACCCCAATTGCTTCTTCCATTAATCATACTAAAGACCGAATCAACATAGATCTTTGATACAGTGCGCAAACTGGATCCTCCGAGGTTAGCCTTGCCCGGAATAATTAAAAGCTCGTGGTAGGGCCCAACGGGAGAATCCTGATAGTCGACCAGCATCACGTAACCCAAACCCGACCATTTCAGAATCTTCCATTCCTCTGGTAAAAAGCAGGATTCACGGACAAAATCTTCCGGAAACCGGTACATCAGGATAAATCCCCGTCCAGTCAAATTCCATGGTGCTGGATTGTCCATAATTTCGATTTTTCGATTTATGATTGAAGATTTGGGGCGAAAGATAACTAATCCATCGTTCCTTTTCCTGACAAAACGTTCGCATAAGTCTGATGTACGTCAAAAACTATTATCTCATTTTTCCCTTTATTCAGCCAGGGGGCCGGGCAGTAAAGCCTGAACTGCGGACCGATGTTCCAGTAACGTCCGAGGTTATGTCCGTTAACCCAAACCATCCCCTTCTGATAATTGGTCATATCGATAAAGGTGTCGGCCGGATCAGTGAGGTTGAAGGTGCCCCGGAAGAATGTGCCGGGCTTCAGGTATCGGGTTTCTGGTATCGGGTATCGGGTATCAGGTTTAAGGTTTTGAATAAATGATTCATCTAAAGGGAGATTAAAAACATCCCAGTTCATCAGGGTCATACCATTCAAGGTAACACGGTCGGTTATGCCTTTACGGTCGATCAGGTTTTGCGCAAAGTTAATGCGGCCCATCCCTTCAACAAGAATTTCCAGTACAGGATCCTTCACATCACTGGCTGGTATTTCGATGGTTTTCTCGCCTTCCCGCCGGTCGAGCTTGCCCAGGTATTGTCCGTTCAGGAATATCGTGGCATAGTCGTGGAGGTCAGTAATGGTGAGCCTTCCTTTCTTATGCCCGATCAGCCTGGTTTTATATAGGATGAACCCATAGTCCTGGTTGTATGCTTCGAAAGGTTTTGGCTGCACCGACCAAACCGGTTCCGGAAGGTTGTCCCAAACTGTTGTAAAAGCCTGCATGGGAATCTCCGGTATTTCAACTGTTGGAATGGCAGATGGCAATTCGTTCATCACACCGGTTGCCCGGGAAATGAGATTCCGCAGTGCCCAGTATTTCGGGGTAGGCTTTCCCTGCTCGGATATCGGAGCATCATAATCATAGCTGGTAACATCGGGCTCATAGCCTTTGCCGCCTGAATTTGCCCCGGCGGTAAAACCGAAGTTGGTGCCGCCATGAATAACATACAAGTTGAAGGAACGCTTCGTATCAAGCAGAAATTTTACTTCCTTCAGCAGGTCGGCGGTATCCGGCCGGGCCCATTTCTCTCCCCAGTGTGTAAGCCATCCGGGATAGGTTTCGCTTGAAAATGCCGGTACATCCGGGTTCCTTTTTGCAGCCTGGGCAAAGTCTTCTTCATTGGATCCCGAATCCAGGCCGATCGCCGCCCCGTCGATATTTCCGGCTTCCAGCATATAGGGGGTAGCGCCGTCGGCGGTGTAGAAAGGCACATCACAACCGTTCCGTAGCCATATGCTTCTCAATTCCTCCAGATATTCCCGGTCGTTGCCGAAGCTGCCATATTCATTTTCGATCTGAACCATCAGGATCGGTCCGCCGTTGGTAACCAGGAGCGGTTTGATCTGTTTTGACATTTCACCCAGGTACCGTTCCACGGCCACCATATAGCGCGGATCCCGGCAACGAAGCTTGATATCGGGAATCCGCAGCAGGTATGGCGGGATTCCGCCCAGTTCCCATTCGGCACACACGTATGGCCCCGGACGGAACAATACCCACATTCCCTCTTCCTGACAGATTTTTACAAACCGGGCAACATCGTGATTGCCGGATTTAAAATCGAACACACCTTCGGTTGGTTCCTGGTAATTCCAGAAAATATAAGCAGCTATCGTATTACATCCCATTGCTTTGGCCATCTGGATACGGTGCCGCCAGTAATCGGCCGGGATGCGCGCGGGGTGCATCTCTCCGGATATCATCTGAAATGGCTTTCCATCGAGGAGGAAATCCTTCTGCCCAAGGGCAAAATTGTGTTTCGATGGCTGAGCATCAATGTCATAGGAGCTAAGAAAAAAAAAGGTAATGGCAATAGTTAGAATTGATTTCATGGATTCCGTATATCTTCCTTTTTATTGATGATACTCCGAACCCACGGGTTGGTGAGCAGGAACATCACCAGGCCAACCACCGCAATTATCTTGACGAAAGTGAAGCTCAAAAAAACCACTGCAATCAGCGCCAGACCAATAATGACGTAGGTGGAAGCAAATTTCCGGTCGCTGTTGCGGATCTGATAAGCTTTGTACAGCATGACCAGGCCAAGCCC
>JAPLDV010000165.1 GCA_026391235.1 Bacteroidia bacterium
CCTTCGCAGGTGGTGCAGCCTCCGTCAGTATGCGGGTCATAGGACTGGTCGGATGCCAGGTTCCATTCGAGTACATTTTTGCTCCAGTTCCTCGTTGCCCCCACAATCAGGTTCTTGACATGCCATCTCAAATTCCCTCCAAAATCACCCGGACCCCCAACCCACTGCTCGGTAAAATAAATATTCTTGCCGGGGTAAGCGTCATGTACGGTTGATAAGGCACTAATATCTCCGGCATACAGATGAAAGGCTGAGCCGTCAACATATTTCCGGGCATCCGGATCATTGAGGATATTGATGGGATACTCGGGATGATCGCAATTATGGTCGTACAGGATAATTTTAGTCGTCAGGCCGGCTGATTGAAATGCCGGTCCCAGATTGTTTTTAATGAACAGAGCCTGTTCACCTGACGACATCTCCATGCTGGGGTTATTATTGGGATTAAGGGGCTCATTTTGAATGGTAATGGCATCAATCCGTATACCTTCGGCCTGCATGCCCTGAATATATTTTACCAGGTACCGGGCGTATGCATCATAATATTCCGGCAGCAGACTACCACCTTTTGCGCTTTTGTTGGTTTTCATCCAGGCAGGAGCCGACCATGGCGATCCAAGAATCTTAATATCAGGATTATGCAAGAGAACTTGTTTTAAAACAGGAATCAGATCAGCTTTATCTTTATCGAGACTGAAATGGGTCAGATCATTATCTGTCTGGCCATTTGGCATATCATCGTATGAAAAAACAGAAGCATCCAGATCCGAGGAACCGATGCTGATCCTCAGGTAACTGATGCCGATGCAGGCGCTGTCGGTTGAGAAAAGTTCTTTAATTAATGCATCGCGGCTGGTAATTGATAACTTGTTTATGAGCCAGGCGCTGCCGCCGGTCAATGTACAGCCAAAGCCGTCAATAGTCTGATAGGTCAGTGCGGTGTCGACATCGATAGTGGGATACTGGTTGGTAGTCGTTTTAAAGAGCAGTTTAACATTCGGCTTTTCCAATAAAAAGGACCTGTCTGCAGTTGTAAGCCAAAAAACAACATCAGTTTTATTTTTTGCCCCATTTCCCGTTGTATCCTGAGGTTTATCATCAGGGACCACGGCTTTTTTCTTACAGCTATAGGCAGAATTTATACCTGCAAGAATGAAAAGAGTTCCAAGCAGGTAGATGGTAAGTTTTGTTTTCATAGGAGTAAATTATCCATAAGATCACAAAGTAAATTTACACAAAGAAAATGCAAAATAAAGTCGCGGTGTTGAAAGCACTTCCGATAAAAAAAAGCTCCCTGTGCGGGAGCTTTTTTTTAAAGGCCAAAACTAGTCTTAGTTCTTTATCAGTTTCTTTGTCTGCCTATTGCCATCTTTATCCACAAAGGTAACAAAGTACATTCCACTGCTGAGGGATGAAGTGTTAATGGTTTGGCTGGATGTATTGTTTAATGTATAGTTGCCAACAACCTTACCAAGAGTAGAGGTAATGATTACGCTCCGTACTTCAGCGGTAGAGTTAATATACAATTCGCTATTGACCGGGTTGGGATACATCTGAATCTTTCCTGCCAGTGAGGTTTCAGGTACTCCAACAACAAAGCCATCCGCACCCCAGGTATAAATTAGGCAGATGCTTCCGCTAACATTGTAGCTTCTGTCTCCACCAGGTGCCGGGTCACCACTTCCCCAACCAGTACCTTTAAAGAATTTGAAGGCAATAGTTCCGTCAGCTAAATGCATGTAGATGGTGTAAATACCATCACCATTGGGATCAAGCATTTCATTGTGAAGGTTTTTACCAGGCTCTTCCCATGTGCCGTGGAAACCTCCGATAGCGCCGGAAAGAAATACCTGTTGACCTGCCAAAAGGCCAGCTCCATTCATATCAACATTGATTATTTGTTCCGCAGGAGTTATCGGATTGGGATCGTTATTCAGGATAATGTCATCGAAGTAGATATCGATATCCTCAGTAAGGTTTACGGGATCAGCAAAGTCAGGCATGAATGCGATGATCGGATAGGTACCTGTTTTCCCGGAATAATCAAAAACCATATCTTCCCAGGCATTAACCATTGTCTGGGCATTCTTGCTTGCGAG
>JAPLDV010000629.1 GCA_026391235.1 Bacteroidia bacterium
AATTTGAGGCCATTTTTGCCAGATTTCAGCAGGCCGATGACTCCACGTCACGCCATTACGGCGGAACCGGTCTCGGTCTGCCTATTTCCAAAGCCTATGTTGAACTGATGGGAGGACGTATCTGGTTAAAATCACAAGTGGGTGCCGGCACTCAATTCTATTTCACGATCCCGTATAAGCCGGCATAGTACGGATACCCGATACCCGATACCCGATCCCCGATCCCCGATACCTGATCCCTGATACCCGATACCTTTGAATTACGCCTTCTTCGTCCGGCCAATCTTATGGCCCCAGAAAGCGTAATATAAAATGAACAGGTAGCATGGTATCACCATCAAATAGGCTTGATGGCGACCCCCATAGACAACCTGGCGTTGGACTTCGGTAGATAATTGTTTAAAATTGTCAATAGCCTGGGGACCGAGCAGATCGGCAAGCTTACCGTATAATAATGGCAGCAGTGCACAGCCAGCAATGCACATCACCAATAAGGCGGAAGCAATCTTCGTGAATTTTCCCAACCCTTCCAAAGCCAGCGGCCAGATGGCCGGCCACATAATGGCATTGGCAAAACCAAGGAAAGCAATAAGAAATACCGAAACATTCCCATTAATCAGAAATGCTGATAATCCCAGAACGATACCTAAAATGGCAGAAATTCCCAAGGCCTTTGATTGTGAGAGAGTCCGGGGTATGGTTATGATCCCGATAATATATCCCACAACCATTGCAAACATGGTAAGAGAAGCAAAGAATTTAGCATTTACAAGTGGGTACCCGGCTGATTTGGCATAGTTTATAACGGTGTCGGCAGCAATAACCTCGCATCCCGTGTAGAGGAATAGCGTGATAAGGCCCAAGGCGAAAAACGGATATTGAAGAACATATTTTTTTGGCGCAACGCCTTCGTTCACATGCTGATCAGCATTGTCGGTGTCAATATTTTGCAAGGGTGATTTTTTGACTAAAAATGCCAATACAACAAGAATAATAGCCATGATAATATAGGGAACAATAACACGACCGGCCATCTCATTCAGGATAGTGGCTTTTTCATTTAAGTCCGTCATAGTGGCTACCTTGGTTACAATACCGTCGGCCCCTTCCAGAACCACGAATCCAAGGATGAGCGGACTCAGGATACCGGCGGTTTTATTGCAGATACCCATGATGCTGATCCGTTTGGCAGCGCTTTCTATCGGGCCGAGGATGGTTACGAAAGGATTAGATGCGGTTTGCAGCAACGAGAGACCGGCACCCTGTACAAACAAACCGGTCAGGAATAAACCAAAGGAACGTGCTTGTCCGGCCGGTATGAAAATAAGACTGCCGATGGCCATAACGAACAAACCAAGAGCCATCCCGTTTTTAAATCCGGTTTTATGCAATATCCAGGAACTCGGAATCGCCAGAAAAAAGTAAGAAATGTAAAAGGCAAATGTTACGAAATAGGCCTGGAAGTCAGTTAATTCACAGGCTATTTTTAAGAAAGGAATCAATGTGGCATTCAGCCACGTCACAAATCCGAAAATAAAAAACAGAGCGCCAATGATAATGATTGAAGTAGCATACGAGTTTTTTTGCCCGTTTGCCGGTACTGTTGCCGTTGTTGCCATATTGGTTTAGTCTGGTAAATTAATTTGGTGCGAAAGATATTAAAAATTGGTCTAATCGTTAAGAACGTTAAGAACGTTAAGAACGTTAAGAACGTGAAGAACGTTAAGAACGTGAAGAACGTTAAGAACGTGAAGAACGTGAAGAACCAATCTTAACGATTCTTAACGATTCTTTACCCTCTTAACGATTCTTAACCCTCTTCAACAATCTCCATACCAGCATGGTTACCCACGGTGAGGCCTCCTTCTTCTGCCCGAATTCCCAGTCGCTCCATGCTTTCCAAACCGATTCAGGAATATATTTTCCTTCAGGAGTGGTCTTGGATTCGATAACCTCCAGCATCTGAATAAACCGCTTATCCTGGTGTGCAAATGGGAAGCAGGAAAGCGTGTCGGCAACATGCAGAATATCGAACCAGATCAGTGGGGCTTTGAGTTTCCGGAAATCTGTGCCCATAAAGAACATGTATGGGTGCCGTGTCAGGCTGTTTTCCCAGATACTTAGCATAGATTCAACTGAATCCTTAGCCATTTTGGAGTTTCGGAGATCATCATATAAGCTCATTAATTCCAGCATGATAAGTGTGGCATACGGGCAGGGATCCTCTTTGCGGCCCGGACCCCTGAATTTGCCGAGTTCTTTGGAAACCACGCAGGGAAACCCATTGTCGCGCCCCAAACCCAGCAGGTAATCCCTTGCCTTCAGAACCTTTTCATGATCCCGGAGCCCGAGTTTCGCCAGGGCATATACGGTCCGGGGGGCATCGCAAAGTGCCCAGGCAGGGGAGTCTTTCCCGGTACCGCCAAAATGCACGGGTATATTCATGATAACCCCGAACGGTCCTTCATCGGAATCTAGGCCGAGTATTTTTTCGATTACCTGCGGAAGGGTTTCCTCTGCATGCGTAATTCCAAGATCAGCTATAAAGGGTAAAAGATGAAAGAATTGCCCAGCACTCTTGTGACTGTTTATCACAGGTCCCGGCCAGTCAAGCAGATTTTCCAATATCGTTCTTACCTTCGGATTTTTAATCATCCTCTCCCTGGCAATTTGAACTTCAGGCTCGTCCTGCAACTGTCCTAGCAAATCCAGCCGGGTCCGGTACTCCGTCCAGGGATCGCTTCCTAATAACCAGTCGATTGGCGGTGTATTCATTATCAGTAAATTGTATTAATATTCTTCCCAGAAAGATACGAATTATCCCACTTCTATAATTCTGTCATCACGTTGGGATTGTTTAACGATCAAACTGAAACATCTTCAGAATTTTTAAAAAGTCCGTAAAGCTGTAATGATGATAGAAGGTTAAGTTTGCTAAATTTGTACGATATCAGAAGCCTATTATGAAAAGACCAATTCTCATCTCGTTGCTTTTCGCCTGCCTGGTAACCAATTGCCAAACCCAAACAACCAATACCATGATTGATAAGTCCACAGTAAACAGTGTCGATCTGAATCGCTATCTGGGAAAATGGTATGAAATCGCCCGTTTCGACCACTCATTCGAGAAAGGTCTTGTGGGCGTTACCGCAACCTACTCCCTCCGCACCGACGGGAAAATAAAGGTTTTGAATGAGGGATATAAGGACACTTTGAACGGCAAACACAAAGTGGCTGTTGGCAAGGCGAAAATTGCTAATCCTAAGGATCTTTCGAAACTAAAAGTCTCCTTTTTTCTTAATTTTTATGCCGATTACCTGATTATGGAACTTGACCAGGTGAATTATCAGTATGCATTGATTGGCAGCAAATCGGCTAATTTTCTTTGGATATTGAGCCGGACTCCCTCTCTGCATGATAGCGTTTATAATATGCTGTTAGAGAAAGCTAACAAGCGGGGTTATGATATCAATGCTCTAATAAAAGTTCCTCAACTTTGATTGTTTCACCAGCCTATCATAAAGAATCATTTTTTCTTACTGTTCAGGTATCTTTTAGACATTGCATCAAAAAAACAATACCACCTGAAAAGTTACCATGTTTTTAAACCAAAATAATCAATTATGAACCTGAAAAGTTTATTAGCCAGCTTCTTACTGGCGGGCATTGTTTTTTCCGCAATAGCCCAGCAACCCGATCTTAATCAGAAAATGCCGATCGATCCAACGGTCAAAATCGGTAAACTGTCCAACGGTCTGACCTATTATCTCAAGGAAAATCCAAAACCGGAAAAGCGCTTGTGGCTGCAACTCGCCATTAACGCCGGATCGGTCAATGAAAACGACAGCCAGCAGGGTTTGGCTCATTTCATGGAACACATGTGTTTTAACGGGACCAAATCCTGGAAAAAGAACGACATGATCAATATGCTGGAAACCATGGGAGTCCGTTTTGGGGACGGGTTGAATGCTTCCACCAGCTATGATCAAACCATCTATATGCTTGAAATTCCGACAGACAAGCCCGAGAACATCGAAAAGGGTTTTCAGGTGATGGAGGAGTGGGCGCACCTGGTATCCCTGGAGGATGGTGAGATTGAAAAGGAGAGGGGAGTGATCCTGGAAGAGAGGCGGCTGCGGCTGGGAGCATACGAGCGCATGCGGCGGCAGTATGAGCCGGTTCTTCTCAAAGGATCCAGATATGCCGAGCGCTTCATTATCGGAAAGGAGGAGGTGCTGAAAACCTTCCCGCCTGATACCCTCCGGAGTTTCTACAAGTCATGGTACCGTCCGGACAATATGGCACTGATAGTTGTCGGTGATATCGATCTGAAACAGATGGAGAAAAAGATGAAGTCGCATTTTGCGAAAATCCCGAAAGCAAAGGGAAATCTCAACCGGGTGGAATATGATGTTCCCGGTAATAAGGATCCTCTGATCAGTATTGTAACTGACAAGGAAGCCATGGCCTTCAGCGTTCAGGTTTATTTTAAATATCCGGCTTTCAAGGTGAAAACCATCGGGGAGTACCGTAAAAAGCTTACTGAGCAATTATATAATACAATGTTCAGCAAGCGGTTATCGGAAATCGGTATGAAACCGGAAACGCCCTATATAAATGCATCAGCATACACCGGGAGTTTTTACAGCCGACTGACCAATGCCTATTCTGTCATGGTCAGTGCCAAGGAGAACAAGATAAGTGAAAGCCTTAGCCTTGTGATGACTGAAAATGAGCGGGTACGCCAGCATGGGTTTACCCAGGCGGAGCTCGACCGGGAGAAGAAAGCCATTATCACCAACCTGGAGAGCGCGGTTAAGGAAGCCGATAAAGTGGAATCCGATTCCTGGGCGAGCCGTTGTTTAAGCAACTTTCTGACTGAGAGTTTGCTGATGAATCCTGCCCAAAACCAGGATATCGTTAAATCGTTACTGCCGGGGATTGGCCTGGATGACATCAACAAGCTGGCCAAAGAACTGATCACCAGCGAAAATATCGCTGCGGTAGTGCTTGCACCGGAGAAGGAAGGAACAAAACTTCCTACGGAATCGGAGGTGATCGGGATCATAAAGTCGGTTAAAGATAAGAAACTGGATCCTTACGTCGACAATATGTCGGATGCTCCGCTTTTGGCCGAAAAACCTAAAGCCGGCGAGATCATGAAAAAAGTGGAAAACAAGGAAGCCGGTGTCACTGAAGTTACTTTTAGTAATGGTGCTACTGTTGTTTTGAAAAGTACCGATTTCAAGAATGATGAAATAAATTTCTCCGCTTACAGTCCGGGTGGCCTTTCATTGCTTTCTGATAATGATCTGATCACCGGGCAAATGGCAGCCAGCGTTATGCAGCAGGGTGGTTTGGGCGATTTTGATATGGTCAGTCTGAGGAAGAAACTGACAGGAATCCGGGCCAGTGCCGGTCCTTCCATCTCTGAACTTACTGAAAATATGCAGGGAAGTTCAAACGTTAAGGATTTCGAGACCATGCTTCAGCTTAATTATCTGTGGTTTACCAAACCAAGAAAGGATCCCGAAGCTTTTAAATCCCTGATCGATAAAATCAAAAATTCTTATAAGAATATTACTGCCAATCCGCAGTTTATTTTCATGGATTCCTTAACGAAACTCGCGTATGCGCGCAATCCGAGAGCGATCATTGTTCCTACCGTTGCGCAACTTGATGCAATAACCCTCGACAAGGCTTATGATATCCTGACCGACCGGATAAAGGATGCCTCGGATTTTAAATTCTTTTTTGTGGGCTCTTTTAAGATCGATGAAATCATGCCCTTGCTGCAGGTATATATCGGAGGATTGCCATCGATACATCGCAACGAAACTTTTAAAGATGTGGCACCCGTGCTTGTCGATCGGGTCATCGATGAAAAAATGGCGATTAACAGTGAACCGCAAAGTATGGTGATTATGTTTTTCGATGGGAAATTTGATTATACCGACTCTGAACAGTTGCTTTTCAGCATTATGATGCAAACCATGAATATCAAGCTTCGCGAACAAATGCGCGAGGAACAGGGCGGGGTTTACGGGGTTAGCTTCCAGGAAAGCCTGAGTAAATTTCCTAAACAATGGTTTGAGATCAGCGCAAACTGGGGCTGTGCTCCGGAAAAAGTGGATACGCTCACGCAAACGTTGTTTGGTGAAATGGAGCGGATCAAAAAGGAAGGTCCCACGGAAGTCGATCTGGCAAAAATCAAGGAGACCATTATCAAGGATTATGAAAAGAATATCAAACAGAATTATTTCTGGATCAGCTCACTTCAGGATTTCTATTTGAATGGGAATGAGATTTATAGTCTTGATGAGTATACCAAAACCGTAGAGGCGGTTACCATACAGGATATTAAGCGGACGGCTGATAAATACCTGGATAGCAAACAATATATCCGCGGGGTGCTGATGCCGAAGAAGTAGAATCGGGTATAGGGTATCGGGTGTCGGATATCAGGTGTCGGGTATCGGATTTGCTGCAATTCGGCTTTGCTTAGGGTCCGGTCGCTGAGCGAAGCCGAAGGGCCTTTTGTCGGATAATACTATTACTTCAAACGGGTATAATTTAATCTTTAATAAATTGCTTATCCCTTTCGAGAATGTTAAAAACATCAATGCTTGGTTAGTCTAATGAGAAAATTGAGTCGATTTTTTACCACAAAGTCATCGCCGTCCCGGACGGAACCTCAAAACAGATAACTTACGGGGAAAATACAATATCTATGCAAAGATCGAGGTCTTCGCACACCCACACCCACTCACACACTCAGTTGCGTGCGTCGATTTTTCGTAGGGGCGACCCTTGCGGTCGCCTCAGGAATATCAGAGGGCGACCGCAAGGGTCGCCCCTACGAATATAAAATCTCCCGCAGGTGGGTGTGAGTGTGGGC
>JAPLDV010000086.1 GCA_026391235.1 Bacteroidia bacterium
AGAATGCAGGAATTATTTTTTAAACTGTATTACCTTTTAGGTGGAAGTAGGATTAAAGAAGAAAGGGAAAAATGAAAACGAATATTATTCTATTTTCCTGTTTTTTATTAATCCTGACAGCTTCCTGTAAATCGGATACAGGAAACGATGTGGTCATTGTTAAAATGGGTGCCCTGCTTGATCTTACCGGGGATTACTCGGAAACCGGCAACGCCAGTAAGGCGGCGATAGGTTTATCGATTAAGGCCCTGAACCGGCATTACACAGCTGCCGGATCTCTGGTTCAATTCGCTTGCTCCTTTGAGGACACCAAAATGGATACCAGCAAAACTATTTCGGCTGTAAAAAAGATGTACGACAGCGGCATCCGTCTCCTCGTTGCAGGTCCGAATACCAGCGCAGAGTTGAAGGCCATAAAACCGTTCGTGGATTCAAAACAGATGGTGGTCCTTAACAGCTTCAGTACTGCTCCGGCCCTCGCTATCCCGGATGATTTCATTTTTCGTTTGCTGCCGGACGACAACGTTCAGGGTCAGGCTTTGGTAAAAATGATGCAATTCGATTCCATTAAGGTACTGATTCCAATCTGGAGGGAAGATGCCTATGGAACAGGTCTCTATCAGTCAGTTAAGCAGAGATTCGAAAATGCCGGATGCACGGTAATGCCCGGAATCGGTTACCAGCCCGGATCAACCCAGTATAGTGAAATGATCAGTTCGGCCGTTGCTCAGGTAATATCTGCCGTGGCTACTTATGGGAACCGGAATGTTGGAATCCTCCTCATTTCCTATCAGGAGGCTGTAAATTTCCTGAATCTCGCTGCCGCAGAAACTGTTTTGTCCCTGGTTAAATGGTATGGCTGCGATACGAATGTGCAAAGGGCTGCTTTAACCGCCGATCCGATAGCAGCGGAGTTTGCAGAAACTGTTCACTTTATGGGACCGATCATGAGCGTTGGTACCGCCGGAATGCTGCCTCCGATTGCCAAACAGATTATGGACGAAGTTTTTGGCTTAACGGGAGTGTATCCGGATTCCTATTGCCTGAATTCCTATGATGCCGTACAGATTTTTGGCCTTTCCTATAACCTGGTTCAGGCATGCAATACCGATTTAATCAGAACTGTTCTGCCATCGGTTTGTGAATCTTACAATTACGTTGGATTATCGCGCAAGCTAAATGATGCCGGTGATCTTGAAACAGCCAATTTCATTTTCTGGACCGTTAAAAGAGAACAGGGTGGCTATGTATGGGACAGCTATGCAACCTACATGGCCGATGGAGATTATATTTTATTCAAATAAATAATTCTCTCGGCGGTTAATAAGCGAAGCCGGATTAATCAGGTTAATCCCCTTTCAAACGGATAAAGTCGCCCGATGCCACATAAGTTGCATAACTGTCCCAAAAATAGCCACTTTGTTCCGGTTTAACGGTCCAGAAAATATAGTTGGCTGTTTCAAGATCGCCCGCTGCATTCAGCTTGCGCGATATGCCCAGGTAATCGTATGACTCGCAGACCCAGGGCAAGGCGTCTCTGATCAGCTTTACATCATACGATTGAACCCAGTCAACCGCAAGACCATAGATCTGAACTGCATCAAATGCGGAGAGGACATAGGCATCCGGATGCAGTCCTGTTTTATTGAAGATCTGTCCGGCAAGTTCCTCTGCTTTCGCGGTGCCTGCATCGGCTGTGCCGATGCCCATGATCGGTGCCACAAAGCGAACCTTCCAGGCGAACCTGGCTGCTTCCGGATCTGAGGTGATCACCGCTTTCTGAACGTTAGCATCGCAACCATACCATTTTATCTTCGACAGGACATTATTACCGTCTGCAGCACTCAAAAAATCCACGGCTTCCTGGTAGGAGATGAGAATAACAGCAACCCTTGAGGAATCAAACTGGGTCATTGCCGTCTGCACCTGACCGGCCACTTCTCCAATTATTTTCTGATAAGCGGTCGCCCCGGGATTATAAGTGACCCCCGGAAAAACCGCTACCCCCTGGTCCCGGAGCATCTGTTTCAGGGTCTGATAAAGTCCGATTCCGTAGGTGTCTCCCCTCCAGATGGGCACCAGAGCCTGAATCCGGTCATGCTCCATCATTTTTACCAGCGCTTGCCCCTGCACATTATCGTCAGTAATTAACCGGAAAATATAATCGCCAGGTATCGAAAGTGATGGTGAAGAGCTGAAGGTGCACAGGGTGAGCATCCCATTGGTATTGACAAAGGATTTTATCGCCTTAAGTTCGGCACTGTTGTTAGGTCCGGCGGCCAGCAATCGTATACCGGCGGAATACATATCTTTTGCAGTCGAAAGCGTAATGGCGGTATCCATGTGCGTATCGGCAAAAGTACAGGAAAACCTCAGCGGGGAACCAGTCAGGGCATATCGCTGATTCAGCCGGTCGATCGACAATTCAATGGCTGTTTTACCAGCCTGACCTTCTTCCGAGTAGTCCCCGGTGAGATTTAAAATAGCACCCAGCCTGATCTCAACCAGGTCTTGTTTATCATCCTTCCTGCAGGCTGACATAATCAGCAGGATGAATACCCCGTAAAAAAGCTTTGCATTCATACTCCATTTAGATTATGATGTTGAACAAATACCCGGCTAATTGATGACCGTTAATATCAATTTTTTCAGAATGCAATAGTCCCGGATTTCACTCAGGGTATTTTCATCAGGCAAAGAAAGCTCACCGTAATTTTCCTGCCAGCAACTTTCTAACCACTCTTCACCGATCCAGCTGATGGCTTCATTAATTGGAAACTTATTCAGGAGCATTTTCAGAGAATCTATACCACAAACAATTATCTTATTCCTGGTAACTTCTTCGTATGACTTCAGCCTGTTAGTCCCCACTAAAACTGAATAATTCCAATCGTTACCATTTGACCAGCTATATAATTCCCATCCTTTCATCGAATTATGAAATGAAATAGTATCCATGTTAATAATTCCAACAGGACCAGGTTCCTGATTCTTTTCTTTTGTACAACTTAAAAAGTTTATTGAACCGAGAAGGAACAAAGCAATGATTTCAATTTTAAGTCCTTTCCTGTTATTCATGGTCATTAGATAATATCCGTTTCTGCACAATCTGTTAACACGAATAGCTCCTTTATTTGACAATGATAAAGTTAATTGTTAAAAAATTAAGAACCAAACCTTTCAGAACAAAAAGAGTCTTTACGAAGTACTTTAATACTCCCCTTTCTTCAACCACCTGAATTGGTCCGGCCAGGACTGATTTTTATAACGTTTTTTCCCCCTCCGAAGGCATCCGAACGGAATAAAAAAAAGTTCAATGCATAAAATCAATTCAATAAAAAAGTTATTTTTAAGTGGTTACTCAACAGTTGAACTGATAAGGCCCCCCTTATCAGTTCAACTGAGTAGTACAGTTTTCCGGCTAGTCCAAATCATAAAACCTAATAATTATTCAAAAACATGAGAAAATTTACACTTTTACTGGCTCTTGCCGGGTTGCTCGCAGCACCCGCAGTGCAATCCCAAGCCCCCGGAACAAAGGGTAACGGGCAGGTTTTCTTCTCTGAAACCTTCGGATGGGAGAACCCATTGGATCTCAAAGGGTGGACAGCCCCTCCGGGATTTTACCTTGAAGATCCTGATGACATCGGATTCAACTGGGAATGGATGGCCAATGACAGTATCAACGACCATCAATGGACGAGAGAACCTGCTATGCAGTCCACGACCGCCGACAACGGATACCTTATCCTTTTCCTGTCAAGGTACAACCTGCCCCACGTAAACGACACTCGGACCCCGGTGAACAATTCAGTCGTTTTTCCGGTAATTGACTGTTCAGCACGCTCATCTGTCGTTGTCAGTTATGAAACCTGCTTCATGAACTATTTGGACAGCCCGAATTATGATATGCTGCTTGAGGTTACTGTGGACAACTGGGTTCATTCGGCTAAATTCGATGCCAGTTTCGGGGCGAACTGGAAACAGCGGCCACTCCTTCTTCCACCCGGGATACCGGCTATCTTTCAGGCCAACATCTCCGATGTTGCTGCAGGCCAACCAAATGTCCGGATGAAATTGACCTGGAAACGACAGGACTTGTACTTTTGGGAAGTCGATGACTTTAAGGTATCAGAAGCCTGGGATAATGACCTGCAATTGAAATATGCCCAGATGGAATGGACCGACGGAGATGATGTGTCAAAACAGACCCCATTCTATATGATACCAAAATCACAGCTTGCCGGCAATGCCTGCACGAACTTCGAGGCATCGGCCATCAACTTCGGTGAGTACGACCAGGAACAAGCCTATTTCGAGGTTGACATCACCAAAAACAATCAAAACGTTTTCCATGCGGAAGGACCTAAAAAAGACATTTATACTTTGATTATTGATACCGCGAAAATAACCCAGTCATACGCTCCCACTGAATTCGGCCATTACAAGGTTACTTACAATTTCAAGGCAAAGGATGCAGATGACACTCCAGTGAACAATACAAAAGTCACCTATTTTAATGTGACTGACAGCGTGTATTCCCATGCAGATGACACTTCAGAAGAAGCGTACAACTGGGGTGCATATAAGGTAGATAATACACCCTTGGTAAACCAGGTATACGCAGTTAAATATCCCATTTTTGCCGATTGTGAGGCTAACTCAATTTCGTTCTTAATTGCCGGTGGATTGGCTGATGGTAAAATCGATTTCCATGCAGCTTTGTATTATTTGGATCCTGAGTCGGCTGATGGAATACCCGTTGAATTGATTATCTCCAATAATTTAGATTACGATTCGACGATGATCGGAAAATGGCAAACCTTGCCCTTGGTCAAAGACGGAGAAACAGAATTCCTTAAAGCAGGTGATATAGTGTTTGCTAGTTTTGAATACAATAACATGCACACGGAATATCTTATACAGCGGTATGATAATATTAAACTTGGTTCCGATAAATCCATGAAGATTCTTGATGCAGTGACCTATATCAGAGAAACTGATGTGTGGACTGAGGTTGCGGTAAGAAACAGTTTGATACGGCTGAATATTAACGACCACAGCAATATCAATGATGGCGTGAATTTATCGACCTCATCGGCATGGGTCGGGCAAAATTATCCCAACCCGTTCACGGGCAGTACGGTGATTGACTATGAACTCCCTGCCGCATCGGAGGTTTCATTCTCCGTAATGGACCTTACCGGCCGGAAAGTCATTTATAATAACCAGGGCCTGATGCCTGCCGGAAAGCATACTTTTACCCTGGCAACTCGCAACCTGGAAGCAGGATTGTATTTTTATACACTGCAGGCAGGAAGTTTCACCCAAACCAAACAAATGGTAATTGTTGATTAGGATAGAGCAGTTCCGGTTAAAATGATGCCTATGGAAAGATACAAACTTCAATAGCGAAGAACAGAGGTTGAGTTAGATTTTGGCATTTTGTGCCAAATACGGACAAGATCAGAATAAAATAAGTCGAAACTCTTGATAATCAGATATTTCGACTTTTGTTTCGAGGACATGGATGATTTAATCTGAGATTTGGTTTTCACCCATAAATTTCTTATCTTTTTAGGTTTGAAAGATATATATTAACCAACTAAAAATTTAG
>JAPLDV010000110.1 GCA_026391235.1 Bacteroidia bacterium
CGGATGATACCGGGTGCGGGCGCAAATATGCGCCCGTTACAGGGCAATTGTGGTACGGTTGCGGATTTGCCATTGTTCCGGATTGTCCCGGATATAATCACGGATCAGATTCAATTCATGATCGCTGCGGATCACCCGGTCGAAATACCGCGACTGCCATTGAAATGGAATGGAATTCGTTTTGGCGTATGACGTTACGGCCCCTTTAAAACCTCTGACAACAGCCCCTAGATTTTGTATCTGGGGACCGAATTGATTTTGTTTCCATTCAGATCGTTCCTTTTTGGCAATACAGATGATCCCGTGCAAATGATCAGGCATCAGAAAAAATGCATCGAGTTCAACAAACGGATAATGGTCCGGAATGGAATACCAGCATTTGGTCGCGTAATCACCTATTGGCGTACTGGTCAGACAGAAATTCCCGATGACCCCGAAATACGGGACCTTGTTTTCAGTACAGATCGTCACGAAATATTTGCCATTTGATCCATAATCCCAGACATGGAGCCTTGTCGATTGCCTGTGGCTAATGTTTAAATCAAAATCTACCATTTGAATGTTATTTATCCAATGGATATTGATGCATATCTGGGTGTCAAATGGAAATATTATTGGATTTTTATTGTTCCGCATCCGGCTAATGGCTGTTCGGACGCATATTTGCGTCCACCGCTGCACCTCGTGGATGGCCCCGTAGGGACGCATAAATGCGTCCGCGCCCACAAACCACGAATGCCACCGGTGCATAAATGCGTCCGCGCCCGCAAACCACCAATGACGCTATTTTTTGCCCGCGTGTACACATATCCCGGGATGGTGTTGATGTATGGCGGCACGGACACATATCCCCGGATGGTGTTGATGTATGGTGGCGCGGACGCCAATAGGCGTCCCTACGGTCTGCGTACCGGGTTGGTAGGAATGGACGCAATTATGCGTCAACAATTTTGTATCTTCACCAATCAATCAATAAACTATATGATACAGCATGGCAAGGTCCTTTTGCTGTTAACCTTTCTTTCCATTTCCACCCTCGCTTTCAGCCAAAAATACCTGATTGAAGGCACCATCCGCGACAGCGATACCCGCGAACCTGTCAGCTCCGCAAGCATCATCCAGAAGAACAGCGGCCGTGGAACTACTTCGGGCGATCAGGGGTATTTTAAGTTTGAAGTGATCAGCTTTCCTGCCGCCCTGTTTATTCAATGCATGGGCTATGTGCGGGATACGGTGGCTATTGAGAGCGTTAGCCAGTATATATCCGAATTTAAAAATCAGAATAAAACATTTCTTTTAAAGAAAAGCACTGAGTAGCAGCAATATTTACAAAAATCTCGATTCGATTTACCAGGATTGCCAGGGAAACGTGTTTGCATTCTGCTCGGATTCTGCTTTTGAACTCAAATTCACACGCAAGCAGATAACGATCCTGAACAGATATCCGGGAACATTCATTGCCGAATACATTGCTCCGGTGTGCAGTATGACGGATTCACTGGTGTTTCTAAAGAAAAGCCCGGTTAATCATCAGTATGACAACTATTTTACTGTTAATGACAGCCTCAATGTATTGCTTATTTACTCTACGAGTGGCCTGATGAAAGAAAGGAAGGCTGCTTCCCTGAACAATACATTCACACAACAGGGGCAGTTAATGATTACTTTGGTACCTCCTCCAGGCTGCACTGGCGGCTGTCTGAACGGATGGCTTGCATCGGTGTACGAACCTGCATATCATAGATATTTCGGGAGCCACTTTACGTTGCTAACCGATTTTCATCCTGTGTTCACTAAAATGATATCCTTGGGAAAGAACCAGATGATTTTTGACCGCGAAGCTGCAACTATTTTCTGGCTCGATAAGAGAGGCGAAGTGATCCGGGAAGTGGGAATCAATAATAAACTGAACGGCATGTATTTTCAGGATGTTCACCTGGATAACGGAACAGGCAGAATATATCTGGAATATCCACAGGGGCCGTTCACTCATTTTGTTGAGGTAAACCCCGAAACCGGGCAGGAGATCCGCCGGTTTATGGTGACCGGTTACAAGCACATCGAAAAATGCGAGTTCCTGAACGACCGGCTCTATTTCCTCTATCAGCCTGATTTCGGGAAAAGGATCAAGAAGGTGTTTTCGATTTCGATTTAGGGAAACGTTATCGGGTGTCGGGTGTCGTGTGTCAGTTTGTTGAAGGTTGTGGGTTGCGGGTTGCAGGTTGGTTGTAGGTTGGTTGTAGGTTGCAGGTTGTGGTTGTTGTGATTGTTTATGCACTCAAATTGGAGGGCCTGATATGAAAGACGTAATCAAGTACAAACAATACCTCGGCAGCGTTCATTTCAGCGCTGAAGATGAAGTTTTCTATGGCAAGATCGAAGGGGTTGATGATCTGGTGACTTTTGAAGGCAACACGGTTACTGAGCTTAAACAGGCATTTGTTGAAGCCTTTGAGGACTATGATGAACTATGCATGAAAACCGGCAAATCAGGGGAGAAATCCTATAAGGGCAGTTTCAATGTGCGGATTGCGCCTGACCTGCACCGCGAGGCTGCGAGAAAATCCATAGAACTTGGGATATCCCTCAATCAGCTGGTTGAAAAGGCTATCAGGCAAATGATCGGCGCCCGTCCGGCGGCGAAGAGACCGGAAATTATCCCGGGGATAGGTTGTTCAGTAGCCTGGCCGGTGTGTCATGATGAATCAAGCCTTTATTGGCCTTTCTGGCAGACATTCCCATTTATTCAGGTATCCGTATCAGATGGTTCTGGATGGCCCAGAAAATCAATCCGGCGATGTTCGGGACATTGGCTTTGATGAAGATATGATACCGATGATTGACCACGGTTTTTTCGCTCAAATCCAGTTTTTCAGCAATCTGCCGGGATGACGATCCCTGGCAGGCGAGGTTCAGTATTTCGATCTCACGGTTCGTGAGGCTTTTCCTCCTGGGCCTGTTTACCATGTATTGGCCCAATTCCCGGATGACATCCTGGCTGACGTAAACCTCTCCCTGGTACACCACCCCGATAGCTTTCTGAAGTTCTTCCGGGCTCGCCCGTTTGGAAACGAATCCCAGTGCTCCAGCATTAACCATCGCCTGGTAGCTGGCCACATCTGAATCCATGGTCAGCGCAATGACCTTCAGGTTCCGGGCCAGTTCCAGGGCCTTGACTGTTGTTTCAATCCCGTCCATGCCGGGCATCCGGATATCCATCAGAACAACATCCGGATGCGGCTCCGAACTCAGGTAATCCAGGAACTCACTCCCCCCGGCAAATTGAGCGACCACCTCGAACTGTTTGAGCTGTGCCAAATACAACCCGATGGTTTCCCTGACAATGCAATGGTCATCGACAAGGGCTATTTTAATGGTTTCAATATTGTTACGGCATTATTATGAACATATTGACTCTGCTCAGGCAACACACCATTCATCGAATGGCGATCTCCATAAAAATAGTCAAAAAAACTCTTGGATTCTCCTGAAAACAGCGCCGGATCGACTTTTTCGATATTTGATAGTCAACATTCAGATTATCTTAACGTTATACCTATAACATGAGGCCTGCTACTCATACCGCATAAGGGCTACTATTCATATAAAATGAGTACTACTACTCATAAAAATGAGGCCTGGGCCTATTGTTTATAGTTAATCGCAATCTAACTTTAGGTTCTTCGCCAATAATTGTGAGTCAAAAAAATTGAGGTTGCTTTTAGTGGAGGAAACAAGAAGATCTTTTTACGATAGCGTTAGGGTTACAGGACTTTTGGTTTGTTGAGAAAGTTGAGTTTGTGTCCCAGGCAGACACTTTGGTCAATGAGCTCCACCTGCATGTGAACCATAAGCCACTTCAGAAGTTTATTGCCGGGGATGGAAGGATTACCCGGTATACGATCATGTTGACCGGACCTGGCGTCACCTGAACTTCTTTCAGCATGAGTGCTGCCTTCATGCTCGGGTTCCCTGTGTTAGGATGAAGGATGGCAACAACCGACTCGTCTGACAAGTGCCTTTGCCGAAAGGATCAATTTGAAAATCCAGGAGATAAAGCGCACCATAAAAGTTACCGGAATCTGAACAACTATACCGCGATGAGTTGCTTCCATTGTGGCGGTCTGAATTTACCTACCCGCAATTAATGGCGAAAACCCAGATTAACAATAACTTAATTTCCGATTTTTACAGCAATTCATGAATAATTCGGACTAACCAGTGGCCAGAATTTCAGGGAGGATTTTTATCCGCCGGCTGGGAGTAAGAGTTTTCCCTTAGATAAAATTACGAGTTTACCCCTAGATAAAATCAGGGTTTACCCTGATTGTTTTCGATAATTCGCAATCTATCTTTGAGACATGATTAAGGATATCCATATTTACCTGCCCACAATTAATGGAGAAGAACCTTATAGATATTCATATAGCTTAATAAGAAATGCCGGGATGAACAACCTGAAAACGAACATGCCATTCCAAAGTACTTCAATCCGGGAGGGGACGGTCGTGCAAAAGCAAGCCGAGGTCATGCCCGGCACCTCTTAAAAATGAGTATTGAATCAGTCATGCGAAACTTGAATAAGTAATGTCTATATGCTTAACAGATGATCAGATTAGTATTTTAATAATTTTAGTTTTAGGGCTATACGATTGCACAGAACGTAAGGCAATAAACAATCCCATCACAACGATTAAAGTCTGCCCCAACGACAAAGTACTACTCACATCTGAATTTACCAATGAAATGGAGATTATTTCATTAGATGAAAATGAGGAATGTTATATAGCAAGAATCAATAAATTAATGGTTTATAATGATACTATTATTATTGTCGATAGAGTATTATCAAAAGCAATCTATTTTTTCAACC